>JBGVGP010000176.1:0-20151 GCA_045121735.1 Acutalibacteraceae bacterium | reverse complement strand
ATTCATTCTGTGCATGAGGAGTGTTGATAAACAGCACCTCAAAATCCTGCTTTTTGAAATATTCAAGAAGCTCGTTAAGATCGTCAAGACATACGGGGTCAAGCTCTCTTCTCTTATCGGTTGTATAGGTTGTAAGAGGCTGCTCAAGGCTTCTGAGTGAAGAGCCCTTATAGATGTATGCACCCATATAGGGTGAGAGCTCATACTCTGTTTCTGCATAGATGTCGAAATCCTCCTCGCTCCATCTCGCGTGATGCTTGATAAAGGTAAAGAAGAAGGAAAGGTCAAAGCGGCTCTGGCCCTCGAAGATTTCACTTCTAAGCTTAAGAACCTTATTGATGGCCTCAAATCTTGCTAATGAGAAGAAGGGTATACCCTCGGTAAGGCTTCTTGCACGGTTTTCGAATTTATTGAGGCTTCCGTCAACGTGATTTACAACAAAGGGTCGCATATCTACAATAAGAAGCTTAAGGTCGTCGTGCTTTCTTTCAAGCTCTTTAGCCATAGTAAGAAGCAGCCAGGACGGGAACGCATTGTTTGCCAGACCGTAGGAGGCCATTCCGTGTTCCTCATAAGCCTTCGCTGCAAGCCAATATCTGTCAATTCCGCTAGTGCCGAGCAGCGCTACATCAAGGGTGTCGCGATCAAGAGCATAATAGGTCCTCAAGGGAATTGTATTTTTACGGTTAGGCTCGTTTTCAAATACATCGCTCAAAAAGCAGAACATACACATCATCACCAGAAAAAAAGCGACAACTCTGGTTATTTGTTTCTTTGTCATCCGTTTCATCCTCCTGAAGCTGTAAAATCCGTCAGCTTTATTTTTATATGCATCTGATTTACAGTTTTCTGTAAATTCTTAATTCTACATTTCGTAATATGATACCACAACCGATTAAAAAATGCAATGTTTTTTGTATTTTCCTGTCGTTTATGCTGTTAATTTTTCAAAATAAAAAAGCAAGGCTTATTTTATCCGTCCGGCTGTTTATCAAAACAGCTCCTTGCTTTTTCCTTTGTATATTGCTATAATCATCTCAACAAAAGCACTTACGAGGTAATTGTATGGATAAAATTGTTATAAATAAGAATAGTCGCATTCTGTTTTTGGGCGACAGTATAACCGACGTAAAATTCAACCGCAGACGTATGCTTTCAATAAAGGGCAGGAATATTTATGCCCTGCAGCTGAAAAAAAGCTTTAAGGAATACAGCAGGGACACAGACGTAAAAATAAGAGGTATCGCAAGCAACCGTACATACCACGTTTACGACAGGCTGACAACCGATTGCATCAACCTTAAGCCCGATATTCTTATTATGCTCATCGGCGTTAACGATGCCTGGGAAAATTACGTGCCCGAGGATTATCCTCCCCTTTTAAGGCCTATGGAACCTCATATGCGCGAAATTTACAGAAGAATCAGAACGGAGCTTCCAGACACTAAGATTCTTTATCTTATGCCCTTTATGATTGATGCCGTTGAGGAAAAGCTGCCCTTTCATAAAAAGCTTGATGAGTACAGAGAGATACTCAAGGACATTGCAATTGAAAACGGCGCGGCTGTTCTTGATTTGCAGGCTGTTTTCAACGAGGCTCAGAAAGCGACCGAGCCCAAGAGGCTTGCCATTGACGGAATTCACCCCACAAACCTCGGTCACAAGGCAATTGCCGACGCAATAAAAGCAGTAATTGAATTTGAATAACGCTCAAAAATAAATGCTCCCAGAATCGGCTGTACTGATTCGGGGAGCTTCAATTTTATAAAAATCACTTATAATCGGGGTATGTAACGGTCCTGCCTGTAAAGAGCTCTATAACTGACTGATAAGCCTTCATATAAGCCTTCTGAACCGCACCCTTTACTGCAAGCTCAAAGGCAAGTCTGCCTGAATATTTATCACCGTTATCCTTTGCTGTCTTGATATAGCTGAAATCGAATACATCAAAAAGACGCTCTACTCTTGTGTTGTAGGAGGAGGTGTCGTTTTCGTCGATTTCAACTACACGGTAGCCGTACTGTGTGGTGTAAGCAAGACCCTTGTAGCGCGTCATGGGAGAGGTGTAAATATCTATATTCTGATTTCTTACACCGAAGGCGTTGGTGTGGTCATGACCTGTGAACATTGCAAGCACGTCACCGTTTTCTACAAGAGCATCAAACTGTCCGTCGTTATAATATCCGGGGCAGGGCTTTTCGTTGAGTGTGCCGTAGTTTGTCTGCTCGGGGTCAAACATATAATAATCCTCTTCATTATAGATATGCTTGATTGCAAAGGGCTTTTTAGAGTCAACCTTTTTAAGCACGTCGTATATTTCGGGAACAATTATATGCTGGAACACAACAGAGTTAACTGCTTGGCCTCCGTTTGCCTTTTTAAGCTTTGCAGAGGTTTTCTTGTACCATTCAATCTGCTCGGTACGCACTCTGTCATAGTGTCTCGGCTCGTCCTCGTCATAATCACCGGAGTCAAACACCCAGATATTGAACTTTACCTTATCGCTGTCGGAGGCAAGCACGGGAATATTGAAGGTTGCGCAGTTACGGAAGGTATCTGCTTCTTCTGCTGTTATGACGCAGGAGAAGGTCTTGTAATACTCCATAATATCTGCTCTTGTCATAGGACCGGCCTCTGAATCGTGGTTACCGAAGGTTACGGCAACAGGAATATTTCTTGACTCAAAGATATTCATAAGTGAGTTGATAATTCTTTTTGTTTCCTCGGGATCCTCATAGGGCTTTGTGTTGTCACCTGTAAGCACAACAAGGTCAGGCTTTTCAACGTCACAAGCCTCTGCAATTACCCAGATTGAAGAATCAAAATGCTTGTCGTTAGCAAGGTGAGGGTCGGCAACGTGCAGTATTTTAAGCTTGCCGTCCTCGTTGAATCTTATAGTTGTGTCTGTTTTCTTTTCGGTATCAGCGGCCTCGAAGTTTATGTTTGTGTTTGCAGGGTCTATTTCAAAAAAGATTATGCCTGCCACAAACTGAATTACAAGAAGCGCTAATACTATCAGTAAGATTTTCTTCGCCATTTTTATTTCTCCTTTTTATTATAAGAGGTGCCTTCCGCTCCCCTTTATTTTTTGCCGTTAAAGGTATTTCCCTCGGTAAGCAGCATATCACAGCTGCTGTTTTCAAAGATAATTGCGCTGTCAGCTGTCACGGCTTTTTCGGGTGAAACAAAAGCATTGCTTTTTATTTTCACATCATAAACAGAGGGTCTGAAAATTATGTAGCCTCTGCTGTTGCCGTCACGCTCAAAGCTGCCGTCGAAAATATTGTTTTCTATAAGTATGCTATGATGCCCGCAATCTCCGTGGTGACCTACAGCAGGAAAGCCTGCACACTTGAAGATGTTATTTGAAATAACAACGTTTCGGCATACCGTATCATCACTGCAAAAATCAATAAGCTCACCGTCACAGTTATAAACAGGACCGTAGGAGCCGTCACGGGCAAGGTCAAGCTGAATCTGCTCATTGAGAAGATTTTCGGGAATAACGGTATAGGATTCTCCGTCAAAGACACAGCCGTCTATCTGCGCATTTTCTGTTGAATTGATTTCAATCATATGCCAGCTTGAGCAGTGACGGAAGCGACAGCCTGAGATACGGATATTGCGGCAATGCACTGTATTTACAAGGGTTGATTTTTCCGTAAGCTCCGCATTACCGTCAAAAATTCCGCCCGAAATCAGAACGTCGTGTGTCCCGCTGTAGCCACTCCATTCAGGCTGTGAATACGAGGCAAGAAGATACCTTGTTACGGGATTACTGTCCTTACTGCGTAAAATCACCGCATTTTCGGAAAGACGGAAGGTCTGATTCGAATAGAAAATAAGCGCCGCGGAAACAAGATACGTACCGTCGGGGAAATATACCGTGCCGCCCTCTTTTACGCTGTCAATGCATTCCTGCAATGCCTTCGTGTCGTCGTGGATTCCGTCAGCAAAAACGTTTTTATTGTCAGTAACCTTTATAAAGCTCATAACACGCTTCCTCTTTTTGAAAATTGCTCCACTGCGGCAAAGCCTGTCTTTTAGCAGATTTTACCACAGCGAAATATAAAAATCCATATTTTTTAAAATTTTTAACCGTTAATATTAAACACAGGCCTCGGCATCTATTGCAGGAGCCTTGAGAATGCCCGTTGTACGAAGAACATATTCATAGCTCCAGTTTATGCCCTCGGTACGCCACGCTGTGGGGCCGTGCCATCTGTGGTTTACATTTACAAGGTGAAGAGGTCCGAAGGAGTTGTAACGGTGGGTGTAAAGCTTAACAGCAAGCTCGTGCTCACCGTCGGTAAGATTTTCTATCTTAAGTGTATACGGAGGATAAATAATGTTGCCCTTTATTTCACCGTCAACGCTCACCTCAATGAGTGCGCCCATATATTCACTTACGGTAAGGTTAATACTTTCCTTTTTTGCCGTCGCCTTCATTTTATACGTCACGGCACCCGAATAGAAGGGAAGACTCTGACTCTGCAGTGAGCCGAAGGCAAGCCTTCCGGGAAGCGCAGTTACAACAGCAACCGAGCCAGCAAGCCTTACGCCGAAATTACCGAGAACAAATACGTTTTCTATATTTGCAGTTTCACCGAAGGGAAGAGTAATTTCAAGAACATTTTCACCCCTGACAATATTTCCGAGCTTCATTTTGCCTATTGAAATATCAACATAGTAGCCCTCTTCTCTTTCGGTAACAGGATTACCGTTAAAGCTTACCTTTGCAATATCGGCATCCTCAAGAGCGAGAACTGCGCCCTCATAATCGATTTCACTTGTAAATGTGAATCTGAGCGTTGCCTTATGCTCCTTCGGTCTGTTACCGAGCACCCAGGGCTGAACAACCCTGCCGCCCCTTTTGTTCATACCGAGACGCTCTCTTATAAGGTTGTCAAGGCGCAGAACTTCCTCCTTGGGTGAATATTCCGTATCACCGTCAATTTTCCACTGTGCCATATCAAGCACAAGTATATTGCTCTCGGAAAGCTCATAATCACATTCTTCAACTGACCTGCCCTTTGCCTTTTCGGGAATAAGCTGTGGTGCGTCACAGCTGCTCTTGCCGTCAGTGAGTCTGAAAAGAATTGAATCGTAGCCGAAAATATGATAACGGATAATAGTCTTACCCTCTCTGTATTCGGCCTCAACGGGATAGATTTCTCCGTTTTCCGTATTATATATTTCGGGCGAATATATGCCGTTGAGAATAAGCTGAATATACTTTCCATCATCGACGTGCTTGTTGTCAGGCTCCTTTGAGCAGCAGAGGAAAAGCCATCTGCAGTCGTTATCCTCACGAAGCTGATAAATATAATTATCGGTAAGTCTGCCGTCGGCATATCTTACAGTAAGCTCTCTTACATCCTCAAGAGCAGTAAGAAGAGAGGCGCGGGAAAAGTCAACGCTTACACTTTTATTAAAAAGCTCTCCTGCACTGTCGCAGGGCATTGCATCAACAAGAGAAGGTGCATCGCCCATAAAAATAAGCCTTCCGCCATTTTTACAAAAAGCCTCAAGTCTTTCAACCGTTGTTTTTCTAAGGGTCTCACAGCCGGGAACAACAATTGCATCATACTCCATTTCACCCACCTTAAGAGGTGCTGTGCCTTGCTGACAAAGAGACGGAAGAAGAGCCTCGGAAATGAAGTCGAAATCTATGCTGCCCTCAAGAAGCCATCTTGTAACATTCTGAAACTTTTCGTCAAGGCTTTCTCTGAAAAGCGCCGATTTATCGTTGGGACCCCAATGAAGCCAATAGCTTTCAACAGGGTGAATAACGCCGACCTTAACAACGGGCTTACCGCGTGTAAGGGCAGTATTCACTCTTGCAAAATGGTCCTCTATAAGCTTGTATTTTTTATACCAGGGAGACTGATAATGAATTGAAGCCGGATAATCACGCTTTGCCTCACCCTTCATGGCGTACCAGGAAAGATGGGGAACGCGTATTGTAACACCGAGGCAGGCCTGCCAGTCACCCTGATGCTTATACGTTCTGAAATCACAGTCCCAGCCCGTTACGCCGTAAAGCTCGGAAAGCATACCCTCATAGCCGTACTGATGAACTGCCGACTGTGCCTGCTTTGCAGTTGTAAGCTCGTGACGGTTGCAAAGCATATCAATACCGGGAAGCTGAAAGCTTCTGTATGAGCGCATAGCCTCACCGAGTGCCGCCGTCTGAGAATGCAGTGTAGGCTCCTCCATCATATGTCCCGTAAGAGCGATTCCGTTTTCTTTGCACCAGTCTCCTACAGTATCTGCAAAGGCTGAGGCAAAAAGCTCGGCAATAAAATCGTGATACCTGTATCGGTGCACACTGGGAGCAGAGCCCGGCTTATCCCAGAACACCTCGGGAAGAGTATCAAAAATATCGTCGCCGTACATTTCCTTATAAAGCTCAGGAACCTTATCGGTCCAGGGCATTACAATATCCATTTTGTCGAATGAATTATTAAGCACGGCCTTTCTTGTAAACTGCGGCTCATCGGTAAAAATGGCAGGTACGGTTTTGTCAAATTCGTCACCGACCTTGTCCTTGTATTTTTCGTGAGTCACTTCAACAAACCTCTTGACCGCCTCACTGTTGAGGGTATCAAGATACGTCTGACCGTTATACCAGCCTGTAGGATTTGCAATTTCAAGAAAAACATACCATTTTGTGCCCTCAGCGTCCTCGTCCTCACCTATTCTTTTATAAGAGGAAAGAAAGCCGTCCTTATCAAGCACTATATCGTAGCAGGCAAGAGGATTTTCTTTTTTGTTTACCCCATAGTCGTTAATGCTGCTGTACTTCCAATCCTTAAAGGGAGTAAGGAAAAGACACCTTGCCCTGTATTTTTCATCCTTTGTCACAAGTCCGCCTGCAGCTCCCGAGGGCCACCTGTCCTCATCGTAAAGCCAGGCAAGCATTTCCTCGTTTTTTGCCTTTACAACGGTGTCCTTCATAAGCTGCATATATTCCTGACCGAGGTACTCGTTTTCAAGGCCTGTTCTTACGTGCAGATGGAAGCCGCCAAGTCCCATTTCCTTGAAAATATCAATCTGACGGTAAAGCTCCTGCTTTGTAAGAAACGAGTTAAGAGCCCAGAAGGGTGTTCCCCTGTATTCCGAGGTAGGATTTTCAAAAAGCTCCTTTTTAAGAGCCTTATCCCCATTCTTTTTGTATAACATATTTTCACCTTCTGCTGTTGCAAATTTATTTAAGTATACGCCGTGCATTGCTCTGAGCACAGCCCTTGCTTTTTTTACTTTCAATGCTTGTTATATTGAAGCTTCCTTAATAACCCTGCCGTTACTGTCTGTAAATATAACGCTGATTTCATTATCCTTGAAAATATAACCGCAGCCTGCAAACCAGACCTCGTCACCCTTTTCAAGGTCGCCTCCTACTACCACGGGACATACGCTTGCGTTGGTGTGCCATTTTGTATCGTCAGCAAGATAAGCATTAAGCTCGTGAGTGTGTCCGCAAACCATAACGTCGGGCTTTACGCTTTCTTTTAAAAGGCTTATCCACTGAGCATATATCTCACCTTCAATATCAAAAGGAGGCTCCTGTCTGTGCGTAAAGGGGCTATGAGAAACAACAAGCCTATGCTTTACGCCCTTTGCCTCGTATTCGTTTTTACTGCTTTGTATAAGGCCCTTCAAAAATTCCGTCTGTCTTTCTCTGAAAACGTGACAGGCAACGGTATATCCGTATTCGGCGTGGTCATCAGGCTTATCCTCACCGCAGTCAAGAAGCACACCCCAGATATTACCGAGACGGAAGCTGTAGTATGTATTTCCCGAGCAGTTAGGTGTATAATCGGCAAATTTTTCTGCGAACTCCCCTCTTAAATCGTGGTTGCCTCTTGAAAATACAACGGGCTTTTCACCCTTTGTCAGAGCTGCACATATTTCGTATATGTTCATAAATCTTGAGGGGTCTCCGCTATGCTCGATAACGTCACCGTTAAGAATAAGAAAATCAATATCACCAAAGGCTTCAGCCGCCCTTACAGGCTCCGACACAAGGTTATGTGCATCGGATATATGGTAAGCCCTTATATTATTTTCAGGCACAGGAATAAACTTATAGCTTTTTTTCAAAAGCTCCTGAGTCTCGGTAAAATAAGGCTTCCTTTCAATGATAGGACGTATACAAACAGTATATTCCCCTGCCCCTTCAAGCTCCTTTGACGGCACCTGAACCCTGTGTATAGCTTTTTTTGAGCACATAATGCCGTTGGACTCGTCATAATAGCACTTGCCTGCCACCTCAACAAAGAAAAGCGCAGGTTTTTCGCACGGCATCATAATCTGATAATGGCTGCTTACTGCAAAAACTGCAGGGGCAATCTTAAAATACCCGTCCATATGAAGTCTCCTCAATAAATTTATTTAAGCGTAAATTCGGCATTGTTATCGGAAAAGCCCTTGTTGTTTCCTATGGTGTTAAGAAGCATGCTTTTTAAATTAATTGCCGCCCCGTCCTTTGCGAGCTTCGGCTCAAGCTTTTTAATAATAAAGCTGAATCTGTTAAGAATACCTGCAAAGAAGCTGTAGCCGGGAGTACCCTCAATATAGGGCATATCACCCGAGAATATGCTTACGGCAACCTCGCCGACAAAATCAACAAATCTTTTCTTATCAAAGCTCTTATCCCTTTTAAGAAAAAGCAATCGCTTGAGGCTGCCTACTGTAATTGTATCAAGCTTTTTTCTGCCGAAGTACTTAAGCCGCTTTACAATTCCGTCACCGCCGTTCAAAGCGCCCCTTATTCTCTCCACAACGGAAACTGCAAAATGATTATCGAAGTATTCCTGAGGCGTAAGGCCCTTTAAATCCCAGCCGAAATCCTCCACAGAAAGAGTTTCAACCTTAAGCACAGAGCTTTCGTCTACGGTGATTTTTCTGTACTTTGCAGGGCTTCCCACAAGAGCAGAGGTGCACACATCAATAAGTCTGTTTCCGTTTTCGGAGTAAAACTCATTTATGCTCTGAATATGCATATGACCTGTAAGCACAAGCTCAACGCCGTTATCTGCAAGGAAGGAAGCAATCTTTTCCCAATCCTTGATTTTTGCGTCGCCTACCAGATCAAAAACAGGCACAGGAGGAATAACGGGATAATGGCAGATAGCAAAAACCGAGCATCCGTCCTGCTTTGCCTTATCAAGCTCCTGCTTTGCCCAGGCCATAAGTCTGTCGTCCATAGTGCCCTTGGGCTGTCCCTTACTGTCACAGTGAATGGCAAGCATTCTTATATCATCGGTAAGCTGTGCCATATAGGAGTGAGTAGGCTCGTCAAAGGCTATAGCCTCACCGTAGCCGAAATCACGGTACATATCACAAAGAGCATTATAGTCCGTTCCTTCAACGGGAGCACGGCCCTCACCCTTTAACACATATGCATTATCGTTATAATCGTGACCTGCAGTTATGACGTAAACTCTTTTGCCCTTTTCCTTAAGTCTGTAAAGCTCCTTTATAAAGCCGTTGTGGCTTTCCTTTTCTCCGTTTTTAACAAGGTCACCGGGAAGAAGAACAATATCTGTATGCCCGTCGGCTATTATTCTGTCAAAAACAGAGCTTATGATGTCACCGCTTTCTTTTACAAAATACTGCTCGGTAACCATATTTTTTTCAAAGGCCTCTCCGCCCGGTTCCAAAATATTATTCAAATAATGTGTATCTGTTACAAGATAAAAGCTTATAGGCTTCATATTAATGCTCCTCATCAATGTTTTTATTCAATCAGTTTTTTCTTCAAGCAAGGAACAAAAATCAATGTATACACCGGCTGTCCATCCCATCATAGCAGGAGTTTCATATTCCTTGTTTCGGGCAACCTCTCCCGTTGTAACATCGTATTTTTCCCACAGCTTTCCGGTTTCTTCAAAAACTCTTTCGGCTAAGCGCTTATATTTTTCTGCAATACGAAGCGCCTGCTCACGGTAGCCGTAGCGCAAAAGTCCGTGCACTGCAATATATTGCAGGCAGGCCCATCCGTTAGGATAATCCCACTGCAAGGAGAATAAATCCTCTCTCTTTTCACAGGAGGCCACACCGAATTCGGCTTCTGTTACAGATAACAATTCCACCGTACGCTCTGCCTGCTCCTTGGTGCATACACCCGAAAACAAAGGATAAAGCTGTGCAGCCGATATAATATCAGCCTGCTTTCCGTTTATAAAATTATAATCATAAAATGCACCCTGTGTATCGTTCCACAAAAGACCTGTCATAAGCTCGCGTCTTTGCTGTGCTCTTTCATTCCATATTTTTTCAAGGCCGTTTTTTAATTCGGAGCAGAAGAACGCCATATCCGTCTCCATACCGTAAAGCAGAGAATTTAAATCTACCCAGGCGTAATTATAGCAGTCAAGCCCCATACGGCTGTTGCAGTCCCAGCCGCTTTCGGCAAAGGAATACATAGCCTTCCCGTAAGCTTCTGCCGTAGCCTCATCTTCAGGCTCTTCAACATTTAAGCGTCTGCACAGAAGCCTGCTGAAATCCATAAGCTCCTGACGGGTAAACTTACCGTAATATCGGTTAAGTCCGCAGGGAGTCTGCCTTTCATTCTGCCAGAATTCATACTCCCTTTCAAGTACCTTGAAGCACTTATCAAGCCACTGCAGATCTCCCGTTTCTTCATAAATACACCTGACCATCTGTGAGAGAAAGGGAGGCTGTGAACGTGAAAGATAATAAGTGCGGTTGCCATTAGGCATAAAGCCGAATCTGCTTATGAGATAACACATATTATCCACATTGTTTCTTGCCTGTGCCACGCGCCCCGATTTAATAAGACCCGCATTTGTAAAATACACGTCCCAATAATACATTTCCTGGAACTTTCCGTCTATGCAGGGCACGGTATATGGATACGGCAGACCGATAAGTGTATCCTTATCTTCTGTAAAGAAACGGGTTGTATTATCCCAGTTAGCCTCAATATATTCCTTTACGTTCATAATCCGTCCTCCGTAAATAATTTATCGGCTGATTATATATTCAGAAAATCCCTTCTGTAATTCACACCGAAGAATTCTGCAAGCTCTACCATTTCCTCGTCCTTAATTGTATTGATTCTGGGAAGATGAGCTGTGAGCATATAAATCTGCGCTGCCTTTTCAACGGTTTCAATAAGACCGAAGGTTTCGTCCATTGTTTTGCCTGCACCGTAAATACCGTGCATACCCCACACAACAAGTCTGAATTCTTCCATTTTATTTGCCGTTGCTTCGCCTATTTCATTTGTTCCGCAAAGCATCCAGGGAAGAACGCCTACACCGTCAGGGAATACAACAATACACTCGGTACACATTTCCCAGAGGGTGTGAGTAAATTTCTTTTCATCAAGCTCGTGCACGTAATTCATTGCAAGAGTGTGTGTAGGATGAGTGTGCATAATGACTCTGTTTTCAGGGTCAGCCTTAAGTCTTGCCATATGGCTCATAAGGTGCGCAGGCAGCTCGCTTGTAAATTTGCTGCCGTCCTTATAGCCCCAGAGAAGCTCGGCTGTTGTGCCGTCCTTTGCTATACGGATAATACCGAGGTTTGTTTCGGGGTCAGAATCAACATTTTTAAAATACTTACCTGTACCTGTAACGATAAAGATTTTACCGATAAGGTCAGTTGCATCAAAGCCTGTTGGAATTGTGCGGATAACCTTGTCAAGGTCAAGATACTTCTTAACCTCATTTTCCTCGAGCATATAGCTTATATTGCCGCCGTTTCTTTCGTCCCAGCCAAGGCGGTACATATTAGCCGTAGTTTTTTTCATTTCCTCCACAAAGGGAGCTGTCAGTATATCCTTCATATTCTTTTCACCAATACTTCCTGTTCATACTTTTTCACCTGCTCAAGATAATCTGCAGGTACACCCTCTCTTTTAAGATACTCATTCCACACATCACCGAAGGGTGCTGTTTTCATTTCCTCCTGAAGATACATAAGCTGTGTGAAATCGCCCTGCTTCTGCAGCTGCTTAAGTTTTTCGTCGGGCTGCAAAAGGGCAAAGAGCAATGCCTTTTGCACACTTCTTACGCCTGTAACCCAGGCGGCAATACGGTTAATTGAAGCATCAAAATAGTCTGTTGCTATAAACACCCTGTCAAGGGCATCGTTTATTACTATTTCCTTTGCAATTTCCTTGGTCTCGTCGTCAAGGATAACAACATGGTCACTGTCCCATCGCACTGCCCTTGTAATATGAAGCGCAATGTTTTTGTTGAACAGAAGCAATGATGAAATTTTATCGCTTACAGTCTCGGTAGGATGATAATGGCCGTTATCCATCAAGGGTGTGATGCCCTTATAATCGGAATAGGAAAGGCAGAATTCTGCCGAGCCGACCGTATAGCTTTCAAGACCAATGCCGAAAACCTTTGATTCAAGGGTAACGTAAACCTTTTCTTTATCATAAGGAGTATCAAGAATTTCGTCAAGGCTTTTTTTGAATCTTTCTCTTGGTGAAAGTCTGTCGGCGGGAATATCCTTGTATCCGTCAGGAATCCAGATATTCATAACACACGGCACACCTGTTTCCTCTGCAAAATACTCTGCAATTTTCAAGCATGCCTTGCCGTGATTCACCCAATATGTACGCACCTGCTCATCAGGTGATGAAAGGGTAAGATTATCCTTTACCATAGGATGCGAGAAAAAGGTCGGGTTAAAATCAATACCCATATTTCTCTTGTTTGCAAAGTCCACCCATTTTTTAAAATGCTTCGGCTCAATTTTATCTCTGCCTACTGTTTCACCGTCTTCAAAAATAGCATAGCAGGCGTGAAGATTAAGCTTCTTTTTACCCGGCATAAGTGAAAAGGCCTTATCGCAGTCTGCCATAAGCTCCTCGGGTGTTCTTGCCTTTCCGGGATAATTGCCCGTGGTCTGGATACCGCCCGAAAGTGCCTGCTTACTGTCAAAGCCTGTTACGTCGTCACCCTGCCAGCAATGAACGGAAACCGTGGCGTTTTTAAGCTCTTCAAGCGCTTTTTCCGTATCGACGCCGTACTGCGCGTATATTTCCTTAGCTTCGTTATATCTGTTCATTATTCTGCCTCCCTTATATCAAAGGTTTGTTTTATGATTTGTCTTGCCTGTGCAAGATTTATATTTTTATCGTACATAAGCTGTGAAAGCAGATTGCCCGTTGCCGTTGCCTCCATAAGCCCCGTATATACTTTTTTGCCCGTATATTCTGCCGTAAGCTTGTTAAGGTACTTATCCTTACTTCCGCCGCCGACAATATGTATTGACTTTATTTCCTTACCGCTTATGCTTTCAATATCCTCAATTGCTTTTTTATAGGACTCGGCAAGGGAATGATAAACGCCGGAAAGCACGTCGCAAAGGGGCAAATCCGACTTGCCCAGATAAGCTCTTACGGCTTCAAGCATATTTTCGGGTGCGAGAAACTCCTTTGCGTTAGGGTCAATTTTCTCCTTGAAGCTGCTTTCCGCAGCAAGCTTCATCATTTCATCATAGGTATGCTCCTTGCTTATGTTTCTTCTTATATTCTGAAAAAGCCACATGCCCATAATGTTTTTTAGGAAACGGAAGCGATATTCTATTCCGCCCTCATTTGCAAAATTTGCCTGCTGTGCCTCATCTGTCAGCACGGGGAAGGTATTTTCTGTACCTATAAGGCTCCAGGTACCCGACGAAATATACACGCTTTCTTCATCAATAGGACAGGCGGCAACCGCACAAGCCGTATCGTGCGAGGGGCAGAAAATAACGGTACTGTCAAAGCCAAGCTCCTTTTTAACTTCGTCGGCAAAATTACCGACAACCGTACCGGGGAGAGAAAGCTCACTGAATATATCCTCAGGCAAGCCGAGAACGGAAAGTATTTTTTCATCCCAGCTTTTACTTTCGGCATTTACCAAGTTGGTTGTGGTTGAATTGGTGTATTCGTTTTTCTTTACGCCTGTAAGCTTAAAGGAAAGGTATTCCGGCATCATAAGGAAGCGTTTTGCTTTGCTGAGTTTTCCGCTGAGTTTATCTGCATAAAGCTGATAAATTGTGTTGAAGCTCTGCTTTTGTATGCCCGTTATCGTATAAAGCTCCTTTTGTGAGATTATCTCACCTACTGCCCTTTCGCTTTCGGCTGTTCTTGCGTCACGGTAGGATACGGCAGGAAGTATTTCCTTATCCTCCCCGTCAAGAAGAACATAATCAACGCCCCAGGTGTCAACAGCAACAGTTTTCGGTATTTTTCCGAGTTCCCTGCATTTGCCTATGCCTGCCTTTACCTGACTGAAAAGCATATCAATATCCCATACCAACGTGCCGTTTTCGTTTTTTATGTTATTATCAAAGCGATAAATTTCCTCAAGACAGAGCTTGCCGTTTTCCATATGGCCGAGAATATGTCTTCCGCTTGAGGCTCCGATATCTATAGCAAGATAATATGTGCTCATTTGTGTAATCACCCCAAATCAAGTATTCTACAATAATACATTGTAATTATATCATTATCCGACGGCTTTTCAAAGGTCCTTATTTGCTTGAAAAAGTGTCCTTATTTGTATTGCTTTTTATAAAGTAAAATTATATAATTAAAGCCGAGGTGGTTGTATGGTAAACCGTGAAATACTCAAGGAGCTTATTCCCGTAACCGATGAGGAGCAGGCTATACTTGACGGAAGAAGCACCGTAGACAGCAGCATTTACACAGAAAACGACGGCAATGTCATAAGTGCAAAAAAGCTTCTTAAGGACGGCAAGCTTATAACTATAAGAACACATACCCGATTTATACATTTTCCGGAGCACACCCACGATTATATCGAAATGGTCTATATGTGCTCAGGCAAAACAACCCATATAATAAACGGCAAGACTATTGACCTTTGTGAGGGTGAGCTTCTCTTCCTCGGTCAGAATGCACGGCAGGAAATCCTCCCCGCATCAGGTAATGACATAGCGGTTAACTTTATTATTCTTCCGCAGTTTTTCAATAAGACCCTTGAAATGCTCGGTGCCGAGGAAACGCCTCTTAAAAGGTTTCTTATAGAGGCTCTTTTTAAAGAGGAAAATGCAGGCTATCTTCATTTCAGGGCCGCCGACGTTCTTCCCGTACAGAATCTTGTTGAAAATCTTCTGTGGACTCTTATCAACAACACAGCAAACAAAAGGAACATCAACCAGACTACAATGGGGCTTTTGTTTATGCAGCTGCTGAACCACACTGACAAGCTTGCATATCAGTCGAAGGAAGAAGCGGCTATACTGCAGATTTTTGAATATATTGAAAAGAACTACAAAAGCGGTAGTCTCACCGAGGCTGCAAGGCTGCTTCATTACGATTTTTACTGGCTCAGCCACGAGGTGAAAAACCAGACAGGCAAAACCTACACCGAGCTTTTACAGGAAAAACGTCTTTCTCAGGCGGCTTATCTGCTTAAAAGCACAAGGATTGGCGTTGATGAAATTTCAAAGGCTGTGGGATATGAAAACAAAAGCTATTTTCACAGATTGTTTGCAAGGCATTTCGGTATAAGCCCGAAGAAATTCAGAGACGGTTGTATTTCCCGTTAAAATTTGTTATAATGCAAAAAAACAATAAAAGGATGTAAATATATGAACAACACTTTTACAGTAAAGGGTCAGGATTTTTATCTCAACGACGAGCCCTTTAAGATTTATTCAGGAGCAATCCACTATTTCCGCAGTCTGCCCGAATACTGGGAGGACAGATTATATAAGCTTAAGCTTGCAGGCTTCAACACAGTTGAGACCTATGTCTGCTGGAATCTTCACGAGCCGAAGAAGGGCGTTTACGACTTCACAGGCATGCTTGATATTGTAAGATTTATCGAAACCGCACAGAAGCTCGGCTTATATGCAATAGTACGACCCGGTCCATACATTTGCGCCGAATGGGATTTCGGCGGACTTCCTGCCTGGTTATTAAAGGATAAGAACATAGAGCTTCGCTGTAACAACGAGGTTTATCTTTCACACGTAAGAGATTTTTTTGAAAAGCTTTTTTCACTTATAAAGCCCTTACTTATTACCAACGGCGGCAACATTATTGCAGTGCAGGTTGAAAACGAATACGGTAGCTATTCAAACGACAAAAAATACCTTAAGGCTCTTTCCGACATGTACGATGAGCTTGGTGTGGACGTGCTTAAATTCACCTCTGACGGAACCTGGTGCAATATGCTTTCAGGCGGCACATTAGAGGGCGTTTTGCCTACACTTAATTTCGGCTCACGTACAGCAACCGCCTTTTCTGCTCTTGAGCCCTTTGGTGAGGTACCCAGAATGTGCACTGAATTCTGGTGCGGCTGGTTTGACCATTGGGGTGAAAAGCATCACACCCGTAAGCCCGACGAAATGGTTAAGGAGTTAGGCGAATTTATCAGACAGGGCTCCTCCTTCAATATGTATATGTTCCACGGTGGAACAAACTTCGGCTTTACTGCAGGTGCAAACCACCAGAAGGGCTACGAGCCCACAGTAACAAGTTACGACTATTGCGCCCCCCTTAACGAGTGGGGTGATTACACACCCGGCTACCACAAAATCAGAGAGCTTCTTTGCAATGCGCAGAGCATTCCTATGACTGAGCTTCCTCCCTCACCCGAAAGACAGAGCATAGGCACAGTAAAGCTCACACAAGGAGCAAGACTTTTTGATAACCTTAACACCATTGCCGAGAAGCACTACTCTCCCCTGCCAAGAAGTATGGAGGCCTACGGACAGAATTTCGGCCTGATTTATTATGTAACAAAGCTCAAGGGCAAATATGACCCCGGCTTTTTAAATCTCGAGGATGTTCACGACTATGCACAGGTTTATTTTGAAAATAAAAAAATAGCCACAATAAACAGATGTAAGGAAAAATCTCTTCTCAACAAATTAAAGCTGAAAAAGCAGCTGTTTATTAAGGGCGTATCAACCGAAAGCGAAATAGGCGTATTGGTTGAAGCAATGGGCAGAGTCAATTACGGCTTCAGATTCTACGACAGAAAGGGCATTTCCTCTCTCTCTCTTGCAAATCAGGTTCTTACTGATTTTGATGTTTACACCATACCCATGGACAACCTTGAAAAGCTTGATTTCAAGGACATTGACGCCGACAGCAAGACAGGTCCTGTTTTCCTCAAGGGCACATTCAAGGCAGGCAAGGGTGAATGCTTTGTCAATATGGACGGCTTCACAAAGGGTTATGTATTCGTGAACGGCTTTAACCTCGGCAGATACTGGAGCATCGGTCCTCAGAAATCCCTGTATTTGCCCGGCGCTCTTCTTAAAGAAGAAAATGAAATCATAATCTTTGAAATGGAAAAATGCAATAATTATGAGGTGAAAATCGAAGACGAGCAGATACTTTGATTTTCAGCACAAAAAAGCAGGCATCGAATCTGATGCCTGCTTTATTTTATCTCAGAGAAAAAGAGCAACGGTGATTTTGCCTTAACACTTTTATCCGGCTGTGTTCACATAAGCCGGCAACGATACCGCAATACCCGTCTTATGACCTTGTACTGCCCATAACATCATCTGTGTCTGCAAAAAACACCTCTGAAGTATCCTTCGCCTTTGAAGTGCTTACACGCTTCATAAGCTCCTCGTAATAAAGCTCATCATCAAAGGGAAGAATGATTTCTTTTCCGAGGAATGATGAAAGATGCATGGCATTTGAAAGAATAAGACCGTTAAGGCCCTCTCTTCCGTCGGCAACAAGCTTACCGTCACCGAGAATCGCCTTTGCCCAGGCGTTGAGAACACCGACGTGCTGCAGATTTTTACGGTCTGTCTTTACTCTGACCTTTTTTGCTTTCGGTGTGCCGAAGGCCTTTTTGTTGGTCTTTGTAAATTCGGGCTCGCTCACATCATATTCGAGCATTGTAAGCTTATCGTTTTCAACAACAAATTTTGCTTTATCCATCTGAATTTCAAAACGGTTTGTGCCGTGGGCATCACCTGTTGAGGTTACAAACACACCCGTTGCGCCGTTTTCATATTCAACGTAAGCAGTAACATCGTCTTCAACCTCAATATCGTGCCATTTTCCGTATTGGAGATGTGCCTGCACCTTGACGGGCATACCGCAAATCCACTGCCACAAATCAAGCTGATGCGGACACTGATTAAGAAGCACTCCTCCGCCTTCACCTGCCCAGGTAGCACGCCATCCGCCCGAATTGTAATATGCCTGTGGGCGATACCAGGTTGTAATAAGCCAGTTGGTACGTCTGATGCTGCCGTATTTACCTGACTGCACAAGCTCGCGCAGCTTCCTGTAAACACAGTTGGTGCGCTGGTTGAACATCATTCCGAAAACAACCTCGGGATGTCTGTCGGCCTCCTCGTTCATTTCCTTTACCTGCTTTGTATAAACGCCCGACGGCTTTTCAAGCATAATATGAACGGAGCGCTTCATACACTCAATTGCAAGTGCAGGATGGTCATAGTGAGGCACAGCAATAATACAGGCGTCGATAAGTCCGCTGTCAAGCATTTCTGTATCATCGCTGAAATATGCAACATTCTTACCGTACTTCTGTTTCTTTGCCCATTCAAGCCTTTCCTTGTTTGTGTCTGCAATAGCAGTGATTTCAATATAGGGGCATAAGCCTAATTTAATGAATTTTGCATGACCGGAGCCCATATTTCCGATTCCGATAATGCCGACTCTTACCTTTTTCATTATTCAAAACCTCTTGATTTCAAAAATTCATAGCTTCTTTTCAGACAGTCAAAGGGGTTTTCCTTGTTGCAATCATCCTGTTCAACAAGCATATATTCTGTACCTGCCTTTTCTGCGGCATAAAATACTCTGTCAAAATTAATGTTACCCTCACCGATAACTGCCATTTTTCTGTCAAAGCTATGGTCCTTAAGGTGAATGCAGGGAACTCTGCCCGAAAGCCTTTCAATCCAATATGCAGGGTCTGCTCCTGCAGTCTGTGCCCAATAGGTATCAAAGGTGAAGCCCATAATTTCAGGCGAAAACTGCTCTGCAAGAAACTCAAGAACAGTACCGTCCTTGTATCTGCGGAATTCTCTTTCATGATTATGGTACATAAAGTATCTGCCCTCTTCCTTTATTGCCTTTGCAACGGGCAGATAATTTGACATGAACTTAGCCATATCCTTTTCGCTTCCGTCAAAGCCGTACCAGCCGAGACCTACATAGCTGCAGTCAAATACATAATGGTCACGGGCAACCCTTGCGGGATTCTTTGTAAGCTCATCAGCAGGAATATGTGTGATTACACACTTAAGCTCACATTTTTCAAGCTGCTCCTTCAGCCATTCGGGCTCATATTTACAGGTGCCCGAAACCTGAACGGTCTTATAGCCGATATCTGCTACTTTTTCGAGTGTTTCAGCAAGCTTCTTTTTGGTTTTACAAAAGTCTCTTACTGTATAAAGCTGTGCACCAATCTGCATAACACAATCCTCCTTAAATCAACTCTTTAAAGCTGTTGCAGGCAACATCAAAGGCTGTGTCGCTGTCAGAATACTTATAGCTCATCTGTCTTTTTTTACCTATTTTTTCAAGAAACTTAAGCCCCTTGAAGGCTATCAGATGCGGCTCGATTGTGAAGTCGGTACCGCCAAGTGAAATATATTCCTGCGCTATTTTCTGCACATTTCCCACACCCTTGCCTGCAGGCACAACAAAGCCCGACGGCAAAGCATCCTTTATATGCATATAGTAAATATAAGTCTTCAGCATCTCCCAGGCCTTTAAGGTGTCAACGCCGCACTGAACAAAGTTTGCCGGGTCAAAAACCCCCTTTATATCGGGAAGCGCCTTATGTATTTCGAGGCATCTTTCGGCAGTATCACCGTAAATGCCCTTTTCATTTTCGTGGCAAAGAGCAATATCATATTCCTTTGCCGCCTCGCAGAATTTTCCGAGACGGTCAATGACCTCATTTTTATAATTGTCGGGGCTCTTTCTTTTTGGCATATAAAAGGAGAAAAGCCTTATGTTTCGGCTACCGAGAATTTCTGCAATTTCAAGAGTGTGCCTGAATTTATCAAGATGCTTGTCAAAATCATCGGTTACGTTGATTTTGCCTATAGGCGAGCCGACAGACCAGACGCAAAGACCCTTTGCATCAAGCTTGCTTTTAACCTCTTTTGCTTTCTCTGCCGATATATCAGAAACGT
>JBGVGP010000175.1:0-3251 GCA_045121735.1 Acutalibacteraceae bacterium | reverse complement strand
GTGAGCTTATTGTAGCAAACCTTTACAGACTCACAAAGGGCACAAGCTTTTACGAGGTTGAAAACTATTACGACAACTGTAATTTAATAAAAATACCCTGCAACCCTGCACTCAGCCCTCAGGAAAATCAGAAAAAATATTATAAGGACTACCGTAAGGCACAGACTGCGGAAAAGCTTCTTGTAGGTCTTATCGAACAGGGAGAGCAGGAGCTTATATACCTTGAATCTGTTCTTGAGGAGCTTTCAAGAGCAGATACCGATACGGAAATTTCACTTATCCGTCTTGAGCTTTCGCAGGCAGGATATATCAAAAACACAAAGGCAAAAAAGCAGAAGTCGCCCAAGGAGCTTCCGCCTTATGAGTTTATGACAAGTGACGGCTTCAGGGTAATTGTCGGAAGAAACAACATTCAGAATGACCGACTTTCACTCAAAACTGCAAGAAAAACCGACATGTGGCTTCACACACAGAAAATTCCCGGCTCTCATGTTATTATCTGCGGTGACGGTAAGGAGATAAGCGACCTTGCAATTGAAGAGGCTGCTGTTATTGCCGCAACCTACAGCAAGGCAAAGGATTCGTCCCTTGTGCCCGTTGACTACACACCCGTAAAGCAGCTCAAAAAGCCTGTCGGCAGTAAGGCAGGCATGGTTATTTATCACGAATACTATACGATTATCGTTAATCCCGACAAGGATAAAGTCGAAGCGTTGAGGGTGAAGTAGGGAAGAATTCGCAATTCGCAATTCGCAATTGCGGTTGCGGGATAAAATTCATATTCATTCAATAAGTGTCCGCATAGAAAAGTTTGGTAAAAACGGTAACATAGTAAATTTATATTTTTTCAAATTCCGGCGTCATATTAAAAACACCGAGCTTCTGCTCGGATATAATCGGAGCGAAGCGATCCTTAATTGCGCATTGCGCATTGCGAATTGCGAATTAAAAAAAGGAGGACAGATTATGGCATTCACACATTTGCATCTTCATACGGAATACAGCCTTCTTGACGGTGCTTGCCGTATAAACAGGCTTATGGACAGAGTTTCCGAGCTCGGACAGAAAAGCGTTGCCATCACCGACCACGGTGTTATGTACGGTGTAATTGATTTTTATAACGCCGCCAAGGAAAAGGGTATAAAGCCGATTATCGGCTGTGAATGCTACGTTGCAGCAAGAAGCAGACACGATAAGGTCCACGGGCTCGACAGTCAGCGTTATCACCTTGTGCTTTTATGCGAAAACGAAACCGGCTATAAAAACCTTATTGCTATGGTCAGTAAGGCCTGGACAGAGGGCTTTTACACAAAGCCGAGAATTGACCGTGAGCTTCTTATGGAGCACAGCGAGGGTCTTATTGCGCTTTCCGGCTGTCTTGCAGGTGAGGTCTCCTCGGCACTTATGAGAGGGGACTATGACGGTGCAAAGCAGGTTGCTCTTTGGTACAGAGACCTTTTCGGCAAGGACAGATATTACCTTGAAATTCAGAATCACGGTCTTCGTGAGCAGCTTGAAATCAACCCCGAGCTTATCCGTCTTTCAAGAGAAACAGGAATTCCTCTTGTTGCAACAAACGACTGTCACTATCTTTCAAAAGAGGATTCATCACTTCAACAGGTGCTTATCTGCATACAGACCAACCACACCCTCGGTGAGGAAACGGGACTCGAATTTTCTACCGATGAGTTTTATGTAAAAAGCGAAGAGGAGATGCTTTCACTCTTCAGCCAGATACCCGAAGCAATAGAAAACACACAGAAAATTGCCGATATGTGTAACCTTGATTTTGAATTCGGCAACACAAAGCTGCCCCATTTTGAGGTACCTAACGGAATGGACCATTTTGAATATTTCAAAAATCAGTGCTTCTTCGGTCTTTGTAAGCATCTTGGTGATAATCCGCCGCAGAATTATGTTGACCGACTCAATTACGAGCTTGAAATTATCAATAAAATGGGCTACGTTGACTATTTCCTTATAGTTCACGATTTCATCCGTTACGCAAAAAGCCGTAACATTCCCGTAGGCCCCGGCAGAGGCTCGGGTGCAGGCTCACTTGCCGCTTACTGTATCGGTATTACAGGCATTGACCCGATTAAATATAATCTTCTTTTCGAGCGCTACCTCAACCCCGAAAGAGTAAGCATGCCCGACTTTGATATTGACTTCTGCTATGTAAGAAGGCAGGAGGTAATTGATTATGTTATATCAAAATACGGTGCTGACCACGTTGCGCAGATTGTTACCTTCGGTACAATGGCTGCAAGAGCAGCTGTGCGTGATGTCGGACGCGCTTTAGGTATTCCCTATGCAACGGTTGACGAGGTTGCAAAGCTTATACCCAACGAGCTTAAAATCACTATCGACAAGGCTCTTAAAATGACTCCCGAGCTTCGTCAGATTTGTGAAGACAATGACCGGGTACGAAGCCTTATTGACATTGCCCGTAAGGTTGAGGGTATGCCGAGACACGCCTCAACCCACGCCGCAGGCGTTGTTATTACAAGAGACCCTGTTTCAAGCTATGTACCTCTTGCACTTAACGATGAAGCGGCAGTAACACAGTTTACTATGGTGACCCTTGAGCGTCTTGGTCTTTTGAAGATGGACTTCCTCGGTCTTCGTACACTTACCGTTATTGACGATGCAGTTAAGCTTATAAAGAAAAACAACCCCGATTTCGACCTTTCTGCTATCGACCTAAACGATCAGCCTACCTTTGAAATGCTTTCACAGGGCAGAACAGATGCCGTATTCCAGTATGAATCTGCAGGTATGAGAAGTGTGCTTTCAAGACTCAAGCCCGCAAGCCTTGAGGACCTTATTGCTGTTATTTCACTTTACAGACCGGGTCCCGCTGATTCAATAGATACCTATATTCATAACAGACATCATCCCGAGGATACAAAATATAAATCAGAGATTCTTAAGGATATTCTTGACGTTACCTACGGCTGTATGGTTTATCAGGAGCAGGTAATGGAAATATGCCGTAAGGTTGCAGGCTACAGCTACGGCAGAGCTGACCTTGTTCGCCGTGCAATGAGCAAGAAAAAGCTTGACGTTATGGAAAAGGAGCGTCAGATTTTCATCAACGGTATACCCGGTGACGAGGTATGCACAGGAGCAATAGCACACGGTGTAAGCGAAAAGGCGGCAAATGACATCTTTGACGAAATGAGCAATTTTGCAAAATACGCCTTCAACAAGTCACACGCAGCGGCTTATGCCTATGTTTCCTATCAGAC
>JBGVGP010000174.1:0-5433 GCA_045121735.1 Acutalibacteraceae bacterium | reverse complement strand
TAGGGATTGCCGTACCATTCACCGTAACGGGTGTAGCCGTTTTTGTTGCCGTCGTCATCAAATTCAAAATTGGCTGTGCTTTCCTCGTAGCCAACCTGAGACATAGCAACTGCAATCAGATTTTCAACGATATCGTTGGTTATTTCTATATTCTCAAATGTACTCAGCCAATCGCTTACCGTTTCTACATCTGCTGCAAAATCGGGGAAGCATTCTTCTGTATGTGTATGTTCAGACTTTGTACAGGTGAGACTCACTCTGTAGCATTCGTCGGTATGCTTGTGTGAGGGCTCTGTCACGGCTTCAGTCGTTTCTTCTGTAGCTTCTACCGTGGTCTCTTCTGTTGTTTCTTCAGCCTCAGTGGTTGTTTCAACTTTATTTTCAGTCAACTTTTCTGTAGTTGATTTAGTATCATCTGAAGCTTCAGATTCAGTTGTTGACTCTGTCTGCTTTTCAGTTGATTCTTCTGTAGCAGCCTCAGTACCGTCGGATTTTTCGTCTTTCGTAGTAGCTTCCTCAGTGACGTCTTCGGTTGTTACTTCTTCTTGAGTTGTTGTGATGTCGGCGGCTTCGGTTTCCTCTTCTGTAGAGGTTTCCTGCTGTACTGCTGTAGTTTCTTCTTCTGTGATTTCCTCTTCGTCGGAATCCGTTTCAGTAATTTCTGATACGTCTTCTTCAAAACCGCAGATGACTTCACTTGTATAACAGTCATCAGAATGGATATGCTCGTCAAGTCCGCAGAATGCTTCGCCGGTAACTGTGATGCCGATAAGCTTGAGCCACCAGAAAACGATTATGGCAACTACAAACGCTGAAACAATAAATGCTGTGGCAAGCTTTTTGTTGTCAATTCTGAATTTTTTATGCTTATCGAGATAATCGATATTGACTTCTTCCAAACCTGCCACCTCCTTATTTGTTTTTTAGTTCAGCTCACCAGGCTCAGGCTTTCTAAAGGCCAGATTCTGAAGAATATCTTGCCTACAATATATTCTTTACTTACAAGTCCGATTACTGAGCTACGGCTGTCAATCGATGTGGAACGGTGGTCGCCTAAAACAAAATAGTGGTTGTCTGTTACATAGCAGGGGAAAGCAGTGTCGCATTCACCCAAGGCCTTGTCTGTAACATAAGGTTCATTGATAAGCTCGTCATTTACATAAACATTTCCGTTCTCGTCTATGCTGACCTTGTCACCCGGCAGACCGATAACCCGTTTTATGAGAAGTTTATTCTGGTAGGAAAAGCAACAAAGCTCTCCTCTTTTTATGTTTGTTGTTTTTAAAAGAACGACTATTTCCTCGTCGTTAAGTGTCGGTTCCATACTGCTTCCCGAAATCTGAAGAACAGGGAAGGCGAGTGTTGCAATAAGCACAGCAATTGCTGCAACTACAACAAGTGAATACACTGTGCTTTTAAGCACCTGCTTATATTTGCGGTTGTATTTTTCTCTGAGTATTTCAGCTTCAATCTGATTGGCAGTAGGAATCGTAAAATTTATATTCGATTTTTTTCTTGCCATTTGCGATAACGCTCCTGTTTGTGGGTATCATTTGTTTGATGCTTTGCTGTTGAGCAGATTGTTGATGCGTGTTCTTACGTCGTTTTCAATATCAGCAGGGAATACCTTGAGCTTATTGTCGTTAGCGGCAAAAAAGCGGAGTATACGCTTGTATATCTCTTTGTCTGTAAGAGCTTCAGTCTTACTTGCAGTTTTTTGCTTTAAAGCCGATAAAGCCGGTTCATCCGATGTGGTTTTAAGATTGTCAGTAAGATTATTTGCATATTTGAGAGCGTTTTCTACCTGACGGGTCACCAAAGAGAGATTTTCAATGTTGTTAGCCGTTTGATTTTCTGCCTTGAGACTCTCGATTTCTTCTTTAAGCTTTTTATTTTCCTTGCTCGCTTCCAGAAGTAATTCAAGTAATTCCAGACGGCTAAGCTTCCTGAGTTCCTTGTCTGTCATGTAAAATATAACTCCTTAACATTTTTCTTGGAAAAAATTCCATAATAATGTTTTATAATATAGATAAATTTATTCATGATTAATATAACATGTAATTAGTTATATTTCAACATAATTTAGTATAAAAAAGTGGGAGATATTGCATTTTTTTACACTTTTTTAATAACTTAAACACGTAATTTTTTCGAATAGAAAAAAGGCACAGATAACTGTGCCTTTCAAGGGTTTTTACATATAATTTCAAGCTGAAGATAAGCTGCTTTATTCGATGCCTTTAAGTGCTTCGAGCTCTTTTTTGTCAACCTTAATCTGTTTGTCCTTGATGATTTTTACTTCCTTGCGATGTACCTGAATCGGTGCGCCGTCGGGATTTTTTTCAAGAGAAACCTTAAGCATACCGGTAAGCAGATTGTTGTCAACAACGGTGCCCTTGCCGTCCTTTGTTTCAACAATAGCGCCGTACTTGGGTGTTACACGTAAAAGATGCTCATAAGCCTCCTGCTCATATTTGAGACAGCACATAAGTCTGCCACAGGTTCCGCTTATTTTTACAGGACTTAACGAAAGACTCTGCTCTTTAGCCATTTTGATTGAAACAGGCTGAAAATCGCCGAGGAAGGTGTTGCAGCAGAAGGGTCTGCCGCAAATACCGAGACCGCCTACCTTTTTGCTTTCGTCTCTTACACCAATCTGGCGAAGCTCAATTCTTGTGCGGAAAACAGAAGAGAGGTCTTTAACAAGGTCACGGAAGTCAACTCTGCCGTCGGCAGTAAAATAAAAGAGTATTTTGTTTCTGTCAAAAGTATACTCAACATCAACAAGCTTCATTTCAAGCCCGTGTGAGGAAATCTTTTTGGCACAGATTTCAAAGGCTTCCTTTTCCTTCTGCTTGTTTTCGTTTATAACCTCAACATCCTTACTGTTAGCCATACGTATTACAGGCTTTAAGGGTGCTGCGATTTCTTCATCATCTATTTCGCGGTTTGCTATTGTAACAATACCGTATTCAAGACCTCTTGCGGTTTCAACGATAACCTGGTCGCCTTTGTTATATTCCTTTCCTTTAGGGTCAAAATAATAATTTTTACCTACTTCCTTGAATCTGACGGAAATAACCTCTGCCATATATATCAATTCCTTTCTTTGTTGCGAGTTAATGAGACCTTACACCGTAAATTAGAGAGCAGAATCTTGTAAGAGTTAAATTCTGGTTTGAGTTGAGCATACTGTTTTCATAAAGCTCCTGTGTCATCCTTAAAATTTCAAGCGCTTTTCTTGCGGTAAGGCGGGAGCTTAATGCTTTTGCTGCCTCGGGAAAGCCGGAAATTGTTTCCTTTGCACCGTGCTGAAGTGCAAGACAGTCGCGTAGAATAACCTGCAGGCTTTTGAGCGTAAGTCTGAAAAGCTCCTTGTCCTTCTGTAAGGGAGCAATTTTTGTAAGAAAGCACAGCTCATTTTCTTTTGCAAAGCAAAGTGCAAGCTCACCGGCTAGTGTACAGGATTGAAGATATTTTTCATCGTCCTCCTCGTTGTACACTTCTTCACCGAGAGAATATGCTGTTGCTCTTGAAATTATAGTGTCAAGCAGGCTTGATTTTGCACCGCAGCACAGTATAAAAAGCAGATGCTTTGCAGGCTCTTCAAATATTTTTAAAAGAGCGTTCTGTGCCTGTGTGTTCATAAGCTCGGCACCGTCAATAATAAAAACGCTTTTCTGACCGTCATTCGGAAGAATACCGGCAGTTTTTTTGAGCTCTCTTATCGGTTCAACCTTAATCATATTGCTTTTTTCATCCTTGGTAAGAATGTGAACATCAGGATGAACGTCTGCTTCAACCTTCTTGCATTTAGGACAGCTTCTGCAAGGCTTATTGTCACTCTGGCATAAGACTGCCATTGCAATTTCCTTTGCAGCCTGAAGACGGGTAATCTTGTCAGCACCCTCTAAAATAAGAGCGTGAGAAAGAGTTCCTGACTGAAGGGCAGTTGTGATTGAATTTGTAAACTGTATTGATGTGTTTAAGCTTTCAAACACGTTTTTCCCTTCTTTCTTGCAATAATCCATATCATTATACATTAAAAAGCAGATTATTACAAGTACATACTTAAATAAAAATAAAGTCCTGCATAAAAAAGTGAATGCAGAACTTTATAAAAATTACAAGTTGAAAAAAGCTTTAATTTTTTCGATACTGAAATTTTTGCCTGTTTTATTATCCTTTGGCATTTCCTTGACAGGTGTATTCTCAGGATAAGGTGCAACACTGAAGCCTTTAAGCAGCGGCTCATCGTTGCTCGCTTTTTCGCCGCAAAGGGGACAAAGTGTATATGTTTCACCTAAATCAACATTACATTTGTTACATCTCATATTACTTTACTCCGTTTCTGTGAGTGCTTTCGATTCTTATTTTTAAGCCCTGCTCGGTTAAAACACGAACACATTCCTTTGCCCAGGAAGTGTCGTGAGTGCAAGCTGAAAAGCAGAGGTTAAAAATACCGTTACAGCTGAGTGCAGAGCAGGTGCAGATAAGTCCGTATCCGCTTGTGTCTCCGTTTACGCCGTCGGCACGGATGATTTCACCCTTCAATGCAGGAGAAAGCTCACTGCTGCCTGTGTTTGTAAGAATTGTTGTGTTGTTGCCGTGAGACTTTTCCTGTCTCATTCTTACAACGGGTAATTTAATAAAATTGGGAACAAATTTGATGATATCATTATTTGCAAGTGAACCGTAATTGTTTAGAATTTTCTGCAGTTCAGGCACAGTAAGTCTTTTCTTAAGCTGACCTTTTACCTTTTGACAGATGTCGTCAAAGCTGTAGTCGTTTTTCCCATCGGGGAAAAAGTCTATGCGGCTTTGAATTGTGAAATTTCTTACTGTTTTTGAGGGGAAGAAGCGGCGGAGATTTACCGGTATTGCAATTACAATAGGCTCGGTAACAGGCTTTGATGCACGGCGGATGGTGCCGAGTATGAGAGCAGAAGCAAGGTATTCTGTTATAGTAAGTCCTTTTTCTTTGGCTTTTGTGTGAAGATCGTCAACATTCATCATAGCAAAAATCAGCTGTAAAAAACCGCTTTCAATAGTGCCTTCAATCTGATGTGCGTGAAATTCCTCCTCAACGTCTGTGCTGCCGCCTTTTTCATAATAGTCGTTGAATGCATTGGTAATTTCCTCTTGCTCAAACGGGGCAGGGCAGTAGGGAGCATCGGGATTGTTTTTAAGCTCAACATATCTTTCAAGCAGCGCCGTAAAATAAGTATCCACGCCAAGACCGTCACCGATATAATGAGCACATTCAAGACCGAGTCTCTTTTTATAATATACTATTCTGAAATCAGGTCTGCCGTCATTTCTGAGAGTAATAGGCAAAAGCTGTCGGGAAAACTCCTCTCTTATTTCGGGTAAAAGAGTTGTGCATTCCTGATAGTTCCAGAAAAAGCCTTTTTTTACACAGGTGTGTATGCT
>JBGVGP010000173.1:0-12596 GCA_045121735.1 Acutalibacteraceae bacterium | reverse complement strand
CGGTATTATGGCATCAAGAACAATTGAAAGTGACCGTGACCGTAAAATGGCGGTTATTACAACCTCGTTTATTCCCTGCTCTGCAAAGCTTCCCGTTATTGCACTTATTGCAGGTGCTCTCTTCGGTCAGGCAGAGTGGGTGGCCCCCAGTGCGTATTTCCTTGGTATAATGGCAGTTATGGTGTCGGGTCTTATCCTTAAAAAGTCAAAACCTTTCCTCGGTGACGAGGCTCCCTTCGTTATGGAGCTTCCCCCGTACCATATGCCCCCGTTAAGGAACGTGCTTCGCTCCACCTGGGAAAGAGGCTGGTCCTTTATTAAAAAGGCAGGTACCGTTATTCTGCTTTCAACCGTTGTTCTCTGGTTCCTTCAGTCATTCGGCTTTGAAAACGGCTCCTTCGGTATGACAGAGGACCTGAACAACTCGGTTATTGCTAAAATAGGCAGTCTTTTTGCGTGGATTTTTGCACCTATTGGCTTTGGCAACTGGCAGAGTGCCGTTGCAACTCTTACAGGCCTTATTGCAAAGGAAAACGTGGTTTCAACCTTTGGCGTGCTTCTTGGTAACGCAGAGGTTTCAGAGGCAGGTAACGAGATCTGGCAGGCAATGAAAACAATATTTACCCCTGTTTCGGGCTATTCCTTCCTCGTGTTCAACCTTCTTTGTGCTCCCTGCTTTGCCGCAATGGGTGCTATCAGAAGAGAGATGAATAACTTTAAGTGGACCGCCTTTGCTATAGGCTATCAGTGTGTGTTTGCTTATGCAATTGCACTTATAATTTATCAGTTCGGCAACGCATTTACGGGCAATGTGAATATTGCAGGGCTTATATGTGCCGCAGCAGTGCTTGCAGGTCTTGTGTTCCTTATGGTAAGACCTGCGGGTAAAAAAACAAGATAAGGTGGTAACCTATGATAGATTTTTTAAAAGAAAACCTCGGCACTATTATAGTAGGCGCAGTGCTTATTGTAATTCTTGCTTCGGCCTTTATAAAAGTGCGTAAGGATAAAAAAGAAGGCAAGGGCTGCGGCTGCGGCTGTGCGGGATGTCCCTCACAGGGTATGTGTCACAGCAGTATGCAAAATAATAAAGATAAATAAAGTTAAAGCTTGAAAGAGTGAAACAGAGTCCATCTGCTTCACTCTTTTTGTATATTTTCATCGGTTTCGGTTGACATCGCTTATAATTTTATGTTAAAATTTAACACAATAAAGTGAGAAAATATGAGAGGTGTGTTATGCTTAAAATCAAAAACAACATCGCTACCGATGTTAACGAAAAAATCACCCTTAAGGAATATGCTGCTTACGGCTCAACTACTGCCGTGTCGAGAGTTTACGGCGCAATGTCAGGCTTCTTCGGTGCCCTTGTTGCATCAACCTTCCTTGCTCTTAGTGAAGCCGCCTTTGCAACCTACAGTACAATTATATTTGTGCTCGGCTTCTGGGATATTGCAAACGACGTTATCGTTTCAACCTTCCTTGATAAAAGCCGTAAAACCTTCGGCTCATGGGGTCGCTTCAAGCCCTGGATAATGCTTACGCTTATTCCCTTTAACCTTGTGCTTATTCTTCAGACCTTGCCTGTAAAGCAGTTTTTCCCTCAGGCAGGCGATACCTTCAAGGTTATCTGGCTTGTAAGCCTTTACTTCCTTAACGATGCCTTCAGCACCTTCTACAATGCAGCACTTACTGCACTTAACGCAAGAAGAACAACCAATAATATGGAGCGTGGCTATATTGCCGCAATGGATAGCATCATCGGTACCGCTATCGGCTCAACAGGTACTTATATTGCCGCCTTCCTTCCTATGCTTATGCCTAATCTTTCCGAAGCGGAGAGATATTTCTACAGCTACAGCTTTGTTGTTGTTTTATCAATTCCCTTTGCCTTCTGGAACATTGTTGTTACCAAGGAGCGTATTGCGGAGCCTGTTCAGGTTGAAACCCCGAAGCTTCGCGACGTTTACGGTAAGATTATCAAAAACAAGCCCCTTTTGGTTTATATGATTTCCGAAATTCTCGGTCTCGGCTTCGGTATCGGATACAGTCTTATGACCTATGCCTTCATTGCCTGCTTCAGAACTGAGACCTTCCATATAACCCTGTTTGAGGGCACACCTATAGAGTTTACCTATAATTATACTGACGGTAACTATGCGGCTCTTATGTCCTTCGCCTCTCTTGCAAGCTTTGTAACAACAGGTATTTCTCTTTTCGTTGCACCCATTCTGCGTAAATGGTTTGACGATAAGGTGCTTTACATAGGCACGAGAATCGGTACCTTTGTCTGCTTTATAGGTATGTTCCTTTCCGTTTATCCTTATGAGGAGAAGACTCCCGAGCATATCTTTATAATGGTTGTTTTGTGGTGGGCTCTTCACGGTCTTACAACCGGCTTCTATAATACAATTCCCGGACTTATCCAGATGGCAGTTTACGACTACGGTGAATACAAGTTCGGTGAAAGAAACGAAGCTACCGTAAGCGCACTCAAGAGTACTCTTTCAAGAATTATCCAGAACTGCACAAACTACCTTACAAATCTTTTCCTTGTTTATGTGGGCTACACAAAGTTTGCCGATACTCCCGAGCTTATGCCTCTGGATGCAAAAAAGAGCCTTCTTTATATGTTCGCAATCTTCCCCGGCATTTTCTCACTGTTATCAATTATTCCTATGTTCTTCTACAAGCTTTCGGGTAAAAAGCATAAGGAGATTACAATGGCTCTTGAAGAGCGCAGACAGCAGAGCCTTGACGAAATAAACGAAATTGATGCTGGCCGTAACGCACAGTAACCGATAAAAAGGATTTGAGATTATGAAAATAAACATTGACTGGAAAACCTGTCTCAGGGTAGGCATAAGCGTTTTTGTTGTCTTTTTGTGTATACACTACTGGACAACAACAGCCTCACTTATAAAAACATTTTTAAGTGCCGTGCTGCCTCTTGTTATAGGTGCAGTTATAGCATATCCCCTTAATATACTTATGGAGTTTTATGAAAGGCATATCTTAAAACGTACAAACAACCCTAAGGTTTATAAGCTCAGGAATGCTATATGCCTTGTGCTTACGCTTGTAACTCTGCTTCTTATAATTGCGCTTGTAGTAGCACTTGTTGTTCCTCAGCTTACAAGCTGTATCAAGCTGCTTATTGAAAAAATTCCCGGCGTAATTGATAAGGTTGTTGCTTTTGCAGCACAGTTTGAAATTGTTCCCGAGGATGTTCTCGGTATGCTTGAGGGTATTGACTGGAAGTCAAAAATCAGTGAAATAATTTCTGTTGCAACAACAGGTATAGGTTCAGCCTTTGACGTAGTGGTATCAACTGTTTCCTCTGTTGTATCCGGTGCGACAAGCGGTATTCTTGCTTTGATTTTTGCAGTTTATCTCCTTTTAAGTAAGGATAAGCTCTTCGAGCAGTCTGACAGAGTAATAAAGCACTTTGTTAAAAAGGATATTTATGATAAAGGCAGATATGTTCTTTCCGTTGCAAACGATGCCTTCCATAAGTTTATTGTCGGTCAGTGCACAGAGGCGGTAATTCTCGGTGTGCTCTGCTCGGTAGGTATGCTTATCCTTCGTCTGCCCTATGCGGCAATGATGGGTGCGGTAACTGCCTTTACGGCTCTTATTCCCGTTGTGGGTGCGCTTATCGGCGGAGGTATCGGCTGTCTTCTGATTTTTGTTGAATCTCCCACAAAGGCACTTATCTTCCTTATCTTTATCGTTGTTCTTCAGCAGCTTGAGGGCGACCTTATTTATCCCAAGGTTGTCGGCTCATCAATAGGACTGCCCGGTATATGGGTATTTGTTGCCGTTGCTGTCGGCTCGGGAATGTTCGGTATTCTCGGTATGATGATAAGTGTTCCCATTGGTGCTACAGCTTACAGGCTGCTTGGCAATGAGATTAACGGCAAAACAAATCTTTTAAGTAAAAAACAATAAAAGTTCTTTGGGTTACCTTTTGCCTTCCTCTTTGAGGAAGATGGCAATGCGAAGCATTGACGGAAGGAGTAAGAAAGGTAACGGCTGCCCGCCGAGGGCAGGGAAAAACAAATAAAATCTATCCCACGGATTTTTCCGTGGGATTAGTTTTTTTCTTTTAGCTCAAGCAGCTCATCTGCACTTTTATTGTAAAATCTGCATAGGGCTATAAAATCCTCAATGGAGAGCTTTGCCCGTCTTTTTTCTATATGGTCATAGCCTTGCTGAGATTTGTTTATTATTTTAGCTACGGCTTTTTGCGAAAGATCGTTATCAATCCTTAAAGCAATGAGCTTATCAAGATAATCCATTCTATCACCTCAAGGCAATGATACAATACTCTTATTTTGAGTATTGACAACTACTCAAAGATTGAGTATAATTGCATTAAAGTTATAATAAGGAGAGATAAAAATGAAATTCTGTCAAAAATGTGGAACACAAAATGAGGATAGTGCTATAAGCTGCACAAACTGCGGTACACCATTTGAATCCCAAGTTGCGGCAACACCCACCGAGAAACCGAAGAAAAAGAAGAAAAAAGGTCGCAAAGTTCTTATTATCCTTCTTGTTCTTATTGTAGTATTATTCGCTGTTATGTTTGGTAGTGATGATGACGGCACAGCGACACTTGCTACTGATGCTAACGGAGATGTTGTGCAGGGTGAAACAGTAATATCACAAGAAGACTTCAAGAAGTCTTGTGTTGAAGTTGCTTATGAAGATCTTGCAAGAAACCCTGAAAACTATAAAGGTCAGAACCTTAAATTCAAGGGTGAAGTGATTCAGTGCGACCAAGGGTATGGTACAAATTATTATGGCAGAGTAAATGTAACCGTTGATGAATACGGATATTATGACGACACAATCTATGTGGATTTTGAAATTCCTGAAGGCGCTGACAAAATTCTTGAAGATGATATTGTTGAGCTTTACGGCGTTTGTCAGGGAGCCGAAACATACACTTCAATCTTCGGTGAGCAAATTACGATTCCCTCACTTGACGCTATTTATATTGAACTCGTGAAATAAAAATCCTCACTGAGGCACTGTTGGAGTACACAGAGGTATGTACTCTATCTTGACAAAAACTGAACAAACAAAGCACAGGATTTTCGATAATCCTGTGCTTTTATCTTTAATTCAGCATTCTGCACTCTGCATTTATTCACTCATCCACGAAAAAACATAAATAAGTCCCTTTTCATCGGGGTGGTTTTCAACTGCGGTGAGCTTGCCGTTTATACCCTTTTCTTCAGCTGCAAGGTCAAAGTGACAGCCTGCAATACCTATATCAAGGCGCTGAATGTCGTGATTTGAAGAGGGAATAGTCTTCTTCTCAAAAAAGTGGAATGTGTCACCGTCCTTGAGTATTCTCCAGGGCTGTGCATTTTTTGCAGAGGGGGCAAGTCTTACTGTTTCGAGAATATCGGCATACTCACCGGCCTTTTCCTTCGTAAGAGGTGTGTTGAAATCATTTTCATAAAAGATTTCTTCAAAGTCCTTTCGATGGTCGGCTTTTATAGCCTTACGCATAATTTTATCAACAGTGTGATTTTTGGCAGCAGCATAGCCTACAGGGGATGCAATAGGGAAAAACTCGTCACCCTCAAGCTTCATTGCCTTTGCAAATTCACCTCTGTTGAAGGTGCCTCCAAGCCAGCAGGTGCCAAGACCGAGACTTGCACAATAAAGCACAAGCTTTTCAAAAACATAGCCTACAGCCTCCATAGCGTCAGGACATTCATTTACTGCAACACCGAGGTAGGTTTTTGCACCCTTAATAACACCGTAGGTGCCAAGGTCCTTTGAATTTATCTCCTTGTTTACATCAAAAAGCTTTATTCTTACCCTTGCGTTGAAGGGGTGCTCATTACGGTTGAGCTCCTCCATATAAGCGTTTATTTTCTCTCTGTCGCTGTCTGTAAGGGGAGTACCTGTATAGGTGCGGACACTCTTTCTGATTTTTGCTGTTTCATTTATATTAAATAAGGTCATAAATATCACTCCTTTTTTCTATTATAACATAATTGCATTATTATGTAAATAAAGGGAATGCTTTTTTATAAGGCTTAAATATATTACTGCTTGCTTCAGGTTGACCGTTGCTTCAGGCACATATCCAAAAAAATAATATCATTATTCAAAAAATATATGATTTCACTATTGAAAAGGGTCGAAAAATTTGATATTATATTAAGCGGTAAAATATAAAACCAATAATACATTCCGAAAGGAGCTAATGAACATCATGAATTATTCACATGAAGTTGAACAAATGTGTATGGTCAAAAAAGGACCGAACCATGGCCCCGCACCCATTCCTCAGGAAGGTCTGTGGACAAAGGCTTATGAAATCAAGGACATCTCTGCTTTCACACACGGTGTGGGCTGGTGTGCTCCCCAGCAGGGCGCTTGTAAGCTCTCTCTCAACGTAAAGAACGGCATCATCGAGGAAGCTCTCGTTGAAACAATCGGCTGTTCAGGTATGACTCACTCAGCTGCTATGGCTAGTGAAATTCTTCCCGGTAAGACAATTCTCGAGGCTCTCAACACAGACCTTGTTTGTGACGCTATCAACACAGCTATGAGAGAACTCTTCCTTCAGATCGTATACGGTCGTTCACAGTCAGCCTTCTCAGAAGACGGTCTTCTCATCGGTGCAGGTCTTGAAGACCTCGGTAAGGGCCTTCGTTCACAGGTTGGTACAATGTACGGCACAAAGGTTAAGGGCGTTCGTTACCTTGAAATGGCAGAAGGCTATGTAACAAGAATGGCTCTTGACGATGACGATCAGGTTATCGGCTATGAATTCGTATCCCTCGGCAAGATGACAGACTTCATCAAGAAGGGCGACGATCCCACAACAGCTTACAACAAGGCTATGGGTACTTACGGCAGATTCAACGATGCTGCTAAGTATATCGATCCCCGTAAGGAATAAGGAGGTAAACGGACATGGCATTATTTGAAAACTATGCAAGAAGAATTGATAACATTCTTGCTGTTCTTAAGGAATACGGCATTTCTTCAGTTGAAGAATGTAAGGATATCTGTGCTGCAAAGGGTATTGATCCCTACAAAATTGTAGAAGAAACACAGCCTATCGCTTTCGAAAACGCAAAGTGGGCTTACGTTGTAGGCTGCGCTATCGCTATCAAGAAGGGCTGCACAAAGGCTGCTGACGCTGCTGCAGCTATCGGTATCGGCCTTCAGGCCTTTTGTATCTCAGGTTCAGTTGCTGACAACCGTCAGGTTGGTCTTGGCCACGGTAACCTCGGTAAGATGCTCCTTTCAGAAGAAACAGAGTGCTTCTGCTTCCTTGCAGGTCACGAAAGCTTTGCTGCTGCTGAAGGCGCAATCAAAATTGCTCTTAACGCTAACAAGGTTAGAACACAGCCTCTCCGCGTTATCCTCAACGGTCTCGGCAAGGACGCTGCTATGATTATCTCAAGAATCAACGGCTTCACCTATGTTCAGACTGAATTTGATCCCTACTCAGAAACTGTTAAGGTTGTAAAGGAAATCGCATACTCAAACGGTGACAGAGCTAAGGTTAAGTGCTACGGTTCAGACAACGTTCCCGAAGGCGTAGCTATTATGAAGCTTGAAAACGTTGGCGTTTCCATCACCGGTAACTCAACTAACCCCACTCGCTTCCAGCATCCCGTTGCAGGCACATACAAGAAGTGGTGTGTTGAAAACGGCGTAAACTACTTCTCAGTTGCATCAGGCGGCGGTACAGGCCGTACCCTTCATCCCGACAACATGGCAGCAGGTCCTGCTTCCTACGGTATGACAGATACAATGGGTCGTATGCACTCAGACGCACAGTTCGCAGGCTCCTCATCAGTTCCCGCTCACGTAGAAATGATGGGCCTCATCGGCGCAGGTAACAACCCCATGGTTGGTATGACTGTTGCATGTGCAGTTGCTATTGAAGAAGCTTCAAAATAAGCAAGCTTGTTACTCGCTTTAGCTCGTAATAAGGGCTTTTCAAGGCTTTTTGATCACCTTTCCGATTAGTCGGAAGGGTGATTTTTTTGCTGTTTTGGGCCGAAAAACTTTACAAAACTTTACAAGAAAAAAATAACAGGCATCAAAAGAGCCAATTTAACAGCAAAATATGCCTGAAAAAACACTAAAAATACTGCTAAAACACTCAAAAAACAGGAGAATAACTAAGTCGATTACACCCATCGGGTTGGGAAAATAGTTGATGGAGATATCAATAGGGGTCAAGCTCCTGTAGCGCAAAAACATTATAAAATTAGGAGTACTTTAAAGGTGGTATTTTACATTTGTGTGAAATCTTAAGAATGACAGAAAGACAAGCAAATAATCATCTGTAAAAAACAATCTCCCACTCAATCGAACGGGAGTTGTTTATGTTTATTTTGTTTTTACCTTTCCAAGCACCTTATCCAGTACCATAAATATAAATCCTACACCGATAAACACAGCACCGAGCCCCAATATCCATAAGCAGACACCGCCTACGCCGTAGGTGTCAATGTTGAGAAAGAAATAGGGGTAAATAAAGGGACCTGTACCAAAGTAGTTGAGCACCGATGAGTCAAATCTGTAAATTGCTGCGTGAATAAAAATGAAAATGCCATAGCAAAGAGGGAAAAGTACAGAAATAAAAGGATAGCTTACCTTTACCCTTTTCCTTTCGTAGAAAAGAAACCAGTCAAGTATGTACATCACAGGAAGAATAACGTGGAAGGTCACGCTGTTAATCTTGTAATTAAGCACAGGGTCACGGGTTGACTCGTTTGCAATAAAGAAATTGAAAACTATAAATGTGAGAAGTATTGAAAGCACACCGATGAACTTGAGAAGGGGAGAGACAGTGACAAAGCTGTCCTCCTTCTTTTTTGCTGTCTGTATAAGCTCGGCAAGCATTATACCCACACACATATAGTTGCTGATGTTGGTAAACTGAATGTAAAAATCCCAACGCCAGACCATATCAAAAAATCCGAAACTTGCAATTATTCCTATAATTCCTATCGCACAGAAGGCCGACTGAAACATCAGCTGTGCAGTTCTGCTTTTTGTCATAATATCACCTTTAGCAATGAGGCTTATCAGAGAACCTCTATATCGTCTCCCTCATAAACCTTTCCACCCTTGATAACCTTGGCAAAAACGCCCTCACGAGGCATAACGCATTTGCCTACAAGCTTCTGTATTGCGCAGCCCTCGTGGCATTCCTTACCTATCTGGCTGATTTCTATGATGCATTCGCCAACCTTAAGCTGTGTGCCTACGGGAATGGTGTAAAGCTCAATGCCCTCGGTTGTGATGTTTTCAGCAAAAACACCGTGACAAAGTCCGTCGTTGGGCAGTCCCTTCGACTTTTCAATGCTTTCCTTTGCAAGAAGGCTTACCTGTCTGTGCCACTTGCCTGCATGAGCATCGTTTTCAAAGCCGAAATCCTCTATAAGCACACCGGGATTGATTTTTGTCTTGGGTGTGCCCTTCTTTTCGCTTATGTTTATTGATAATACCTTTGCCATAGTTAACCTCCTATTTTGTTAAGTCCGTGATTTTTCCCGTAGCCGCAGGAGAACTTGTGCTCCATAGGCTTTGAAAAAATTGCTTCTTTTACTCGTTCCTTTAAAAGTGCTTCATCGTCAATTACGTCCATTAAATCAATAACTGCATCGTTTCCGAGACAAGCCTTTACCTTACCGTCGGAAAGGAGCCTTATACGGTTACATTCACTGCAGAATTTATCGCTGATGGGTGTGATGAAGCCTATTCTTCCCTTGAAGCCATCAGCCTCGTAGTATTTTGCCACACTTTTTTCAAAGTCGGTTTTATCTGAATTTACAGGCTTCAGGAAGGGGAATTGCCTGAGAATTTCTTCACCCTTGATAACAAGCCTTTCATTTTCACCCTCATCGGAAAAGGGCATAAGCTCAATAAAGCGCACGTCAATTTTTCTGTCTTTTGCTATGCTTATAAGGCTTTCGGCTTCTGAGCCGTTCTGACCTCTTATGAGTACGGCATTGAGCCTTATGGGACTAAGACCTACGCCCTCACATTCGTCTATACCCTCAAAAACCCTGCTTAAGCCGTCATAGCCTGTAAGCTGTCTGTATTGCTTTTCGTCGGTTGTATCAAGGCTTATGTTTATTGCCGTAACGCCTGCCTGTTTAAGAGACTTTGCAAGCTCCTTAAGCCTTATTCCGTTTGTGGTAAGGGCAAGCTTTTTAATGCCGTCAATTCGGCTGATTCTTTCTGCAATATCACAGATGTCCTTTCTTACAAGCGGCTCACCGCCCGTAAGTCTTACCTTGGTGATTCCGCATTCAGCAAAGGCTTTTACTATTTTCTCTATCTGCTGTGCCGTAAGCTCGGTGTCGTCCTTTTCATTACACGCTCCGCAGTAGGAGCAGTTAAGGTTGCACCTTTTGGTAACTGATACACGCAGATAGTTGATTTTTCTTCCGTATGAATCAATCATTTATAAAATCACTCTTTCCGCCTGTTTTTTCCATAAGCTTTATTTCCTTGATTTCCATCTTGCGGTCAATAGCCTTGCACATATCGTATACTGTAAGGGCAGTAACGCAAGCAGCAGTAAGAGCCTCCATTTCGATGCCTGTTTTGTATGAGCATCTTGCAAGTGAGTGGATATAAAGCTCGTCCTCACCGTTGTTATCAAAGGTGATTTCAACGCTGTCAATGGGAATGTTATGGCAAAGGGGAATAAGCTCCCAGGTGCGCTTTGCTGCCATAATGCCTGCTATTCGTGCCGTGGCAAGTCCGTCACCCTTTTTAAGCTCGGAATTAAGAAGCCTCTTAAGGGTTTCCTTTTCCATTTTTACTTTCGCAAAGGCTCTTGCAGTTCTGCGGGTGATTTCCTTTTCGCCTACGTCTACCATAAGTGCCTCGCCGTTTTTATTAAGATGAGTAAAATCAGCCAATTTCATATCCTCCCATCTCTTTAAGTCTTTCTTTGAATTTTTTGCTTTTAATCATATTGAGAAAATCCTGTACCGACTTGCTTTCATAAGCCCTTTCGCCTACGAGAATATCATATTCCTCGGTACATATTTCAATAAAATCAAGGTCATACATTTTAGCGGCAGAGTAAATGCCGAGTCCACAGTCTGCGTTTCCAGATGCAATAAGTGCAGCAACGGCTGTGTGAGTGAATTCCTCGTTACGGTAGCCGTCAACGTCACTTTTGTCGATGCCGTTTTCTTTAAGCAGATAATCACAGAGGATTCTTGTACCCGAGCCGAGCTGTCGGTTGACATATCTGCCCTTTGTAATATCCTTAAACTCTTTTATGCCGAGGGGATTACCCTTTTTAACCATAAGCCCCTGGATTCTGCCAACGCCTTTAATAAGCTTTACACCGCCTACGGGAAAATACCTTTCAACATAGCTTTTATTGTATTCGCCTGTTTCGGTGTCAAGCAGATGTATAAAGCCAAGATGTGCCTGCTCGCTTTTAAGTGCAGTTATTGCACCCATACTGCCGACGTGGCTTGATGTAAGACTGAAGTCAGCGCATTCACTTTTCAGCATATCGGCAAGCTCGTCAATGAGAGGGTCGTGGCTGCCTGTTATAATAAGTGAATTTTCAATTTGTGATAGGTTTTTGAGAAGTCTGATTTCAACCTCTTCGCCTGCTTCAAAGCCCTCACAGTCCTGGGGGACGGTCAGTATGCCGTCAGCCTTTGTAAAGCTTGTGATAACTCCTGCACCTCTGTTTAAGGGTACTGCAGTAAGTGTATCACCGGATTTGCCGAGTGTAACTCTGACAAACTCCTGATATTTAAGTGATGAAACTACTCTTTTGCCTAATACTGCCCGTACTGTTACATCGGTATTGCTGCTTTTTTTATAGTAAAGCTCTGTTACTGACTTAACAATTTCTTTCATAACAACAATAGCAGAAACGGGATAACCGGGCAAGCCTATTACAGGAACATTGCCGATGCTGCCGAGCACAGCAGGCTTGCCGGGCTTTATTGCAAGGCCGTGGAACAAGACCTCACCAAGCTCTTCAATTATAGTGCTCGTGTAATCGTCTCTGCCTGCTGATGAGCCTGCAAGCACAAGCACGGCGTCACATTCTGCGGCGGCCTTTGATATAGCCTCTTTAAGCAGCTCCTTTTTATCCTTGATTATAGGATAAACCTTGCCTTCGGCATTCCACTCTGACAGCATAGCCGAAAATATGGTTGAATTGAATTCTATTATTTCTCCCTTTTCGGGGTTTGCCTTGGGAGACACAATTTCATCTCCTGTGGGAATGATGCCGAATACGGGAGCCTTTATGCATTTTACGTCAAGCACACCGCCTGCAAGGAATGCACCGCAAAGAGAGGGTGTAACCCTTGTAAATGAGGGCGCAATCATATCACCCATGCATATATCCTCACCAACCTGACGTACGTTCTGCCAGGGGTGAACACCTGAAATAATGCTGACCCTACCGTCGCCGATTTCGGTCACGTCTTCAACCATTATAACTGCATCTGTGCCGTCGGGGATAGGGTCACCCGTATCAACAACCGTGTACTGCTCTTTTGTAAGAATAACGGGGTTGCTCTCGTTTGCACCGTAGGTGTCGCTTG
>JBGVGP010000172.1:0-7782 GCA_045121735.1 Acutalibacteraceae bacterium | reverse complement strand
CTTCTATGGTAGAAATTCTTTCACAGCTTGGCACAACAAAGGAAGAAGCGGGTACAGTAAGCTCCTTTTTCTTTTTTGCCTACGGGGCAGGTCAGCTTATAAATGGTCTGCTTTCAAAAAAATATAATACCCGATATTCTGTTGCTGTGGCACTTGCGGCCTCTTGTGCAATTAACTTTTCAATAACCTTCTGTCAGGATATAGACGCAATGAAGTACCTGTGGTTTTTCAACGGTGCCTTTCAGTCGGTGCTGTGGTCATCGCTTATAAAAACTCTTTCGGACAACCTTGCAGACAGTAAGCTTTCAAGGGCAGTAATGGTTATGAGCACAACTGTTGCCTCGGGTACCTTTGCGGCTTACGGTCTCGCGGCTCTTTTCTCTTATTTTGAAATGAGCTGGACTTCAATTTTTTATGTCGCAGCGGCTGTTGTAGGCGTTGTTGCAGTGCTTTGGTATGTCGGTATGGGTACAATAGAAAATAGCACCGAAAGAGCCGTAAAAGCAAAAATATCGCAAAAGAACAGGCTTTCACTAACGCCTGTGTTTGCAGTAAGCATAGCTGTAATTTTAGTCTCGGCAATAACAAACGGCTTTATCAAGGATGGCGTTACAACCTGGGTGCCTTCAATTCTTAAGGAAGAGTTCGGTGTGCCTGCCTCTCTTTCAATAATCATCACCCTTGTTCTTCCCGTGCTTTCAATATTCGGCACTTCACTTGTAAACGTGCTTCATAAAAAAGAGAAAAACGAAAACGCCCTTAACGGAATTTTCTATGGTGGGGCAGTGGTGGCTACCGTGCTTATAATACTTACTGTAAGGCTTAAATCAGTGCCTGTGACCCTCGCGCTTTTCGGTCTTGTTGCCTGTCTTATGGCGGCGGTAAATAATGTTATTACAAGCGTTGTGCCCTTGTATTCAAGAGACAAGCTTGACTCGGGTCTTACGGCGGGTCTGCTTAACACCTTCTGTTACGTGGGCAGTACCATGAGCACGTCTCTTTTGGGCAGAATTGCTGATACAAAGGGCTGGAATGACGTGTTTATCTGTATACTTATATTCACTCTTATATCCTTTGTTCTTTGTGCCGTATCAGCAGTCTTTACTAAAAAGAAAACAGCATAACAAGCAAAAATAAAACTGCAACCGACTTGAAAAAGTCAAGGCTGCAGTTTTTCCTTTTTTATAAAAGCTCTGATGTGTGGTGAGCTTTTGAAACCCTGGCAGGTGCCCCCGTAAGGTGTGAAATATCCCTGTAGCCGGGCAGGTCAAGACCTTCAAAAACACCCTCGGGAATCTGCGAGGTCCAACCCTTTTCGTCAAACTCGGGGGACTGTATATCAAAGGCATAAAGCACAATTGCCGCAAGGTCGCGGATATTCATTTCACCGATTTCGCCCTTGCATACACCCTTACCTGTGACTGCGAAGGTGACGTATTTTTCTTCGTCCGTCCAGCCTCCGTGTTTTCCCTTGCCGTTTGGCTCAACAGTTCCGCCGTGGTCGGTAATAACCATAAACAGGGTATCCTCTATAATTCCTGCTCCTGTTGCGGCAGAGTAGACGTCATCTATAAGCTTGTCAACCTCACTTATAGCCTTAAGGTGCTTGGGCGTACCGTAGCCGTTGGCGTGGCCTGCACCGTCGGTGCTGTCAAAGTGAATAAAGAGAAAGTCGGGCTTTTTATTCTTGATATAATCGCAGATAATCGGTGTAAGCTGCTTATCTCTTGCGGTACAGTGAGAAATACCGATGAATTTTTCTGCAATTCCTTTTGTAATCGGATTCCAGTCACAGTAGGAGCCAAGCTCTGCCTTCGGATAAGCCTTTCTTATACGGCGGAAAACCGTAGGGTGCTTTGACCATTTGGGATAGGGGATAAGTGAAACCCTTTTGTTTGTAAGCTTATGTACCTCGGGACCTACGCCGATGAGCATTGAGCCCCAGCATTCGGCACTTATAGAGGGCTTTGAGGATAAAGCCCCGTACGTAACTGCACCGTCTGCAAAAATGCTGTCGAAGGCAGGGGTGTCGGCATCCTTGAACCAATGACCGGCACCGTCAACACCTACAACTATAACGTGGGAATATTTTCGTGACATAATAGTTCTCCGCTTTGTTATGCAGTTTCATTTTCCTTGTGACGCTCTTCACGCATTACTGCAAGCTCACGGTACATCTGTTCCTTCTTTTCACCCTCGACATCATAGAAGAATTTAAGGATGACTGCTTTAAGCATATTGGCCAAGGCATAGCCGAATACAAGGAATGCAAGAAGCCACAGACAGGTATTGAGATATGTGGGCTTTTCCTGCATTGTTTTAACAAGGTCGCCTACAGGAGAGGTCTCATAACCTACAGCTGCGATCATAAAGGGTATAGCGAGCTCCTTGAGATAGTTGAGACCTGTAAGGATCCAACCGGGAACAATACCCTGAATTGCTTCCATTCTTTCGCCTGTTTCCCATTCAAGGTAATCGAAGAATTCAACATTGAAGTGTGAGGTTGAAAGCTCCTGAAGACCGATACCGATACCGAAAATGAAATAGAATATATAGAAGAAAATACTGTTCCAGCCTTCAAAGAATCTGATGCCGAACTGTGCCTCGATAAAGCAGATGCCGAAAAGGATACCTGCTGCAGCAAGTGAGAACGGACCGCAGAATTTAAGAAGCTTTGTAGGCTCGTGCTTTTTTGAAAGCTTTGTGCAGATAAGATTACCTACAACCGTACCGATAGCTGTGGGAAGTGTAAGAAGAAGGTTCTTTGATGAGCCGACTGTAATTGCAGCAAGGTAGGTTGACATCTTGCCGAGCATTGCTAAGACATTTGCCCACTGAACCAGGTGGTAAGCACGGTAATTCTTATATTTGAAGAGAGAGAATACTGCTTTGGTAACCTTGACCTTCTGCTTTTTCGGAAGCTCGATTCTTTCCTTACAGAAGACACCGCACATAAGGTTACCGAATGCAGTAACTGCTGCAGCAACAATTGCAAGAGTCATATACATCTTGTTTTTGTCGTCGCTGAAAAGACCGTAAACGAATGTGCCGAGGTATGCAGCACCGTAGCCGATATAGTAAGACAGCTGCCAGATGGTTGCGACAGTTTTCTTTTCTTTATGGCTGGGTGAAATTACCTGAACAAGATTGAAGGACTGATTGTTAAGTGCATTGAAAATGGTCTGACAACATGCAATACTGTAACGAAGAATGTTCATCTCCTGAATTGACCAACCCTGCGGCACATAGAAGTACATTACTGTGAAAAGGAATGTGGGAACAAGATTGATAAAGTACCAATGACGGTATCTGCCGAGACGTGTTTTCCATTTCTGAACAAGTATACCTGCAAAAATACCGATAAGTATACTGCAAATTGTTGTGATGGTTGTCTGTACGGCGAGAATTTCTGCAACACCGTTAGAATCAACACCTACGGGGCCGTAATACAGCTCGTGCAGGAAGGCGGCTGCAAGTGAGCCTGTAAGTGTTGTACCGAACATACCGCCGGCACGTGAGAGGAGTACGCAGAAATACTCAAATTTGGATATGTACTTTCCCTCTCCGTGAGAAAGAGCATTCTGCGGTGCTGTTAATGCTTCGTTTTTCATCATATCATTCCTTTGCTGATTTTCTTTTGTTCATAATAACATTTAATGCATAAAAATACAACAGAATTTTCGAAAAATTCATATATATTTTGGTTAAATTGTTTAAAGAATGCTTGGCGGAGAACTATGTTTGTTATAATATGAATAAAAAAGCATCGGATAATATTTTTCTCCGATGCTTTTTGTGCTTTAAATGCTTTATAAAATATGCTTGCCTGCCGAAAGTGTATAAGCCTTTCCGTCAATTTCGGCAGTGGCTTCAACGGGAGTGATAATTTCATAATTCACCCTGCCGTTTTCGTGCCACCAGCGGGAGGATACCTTTCCGTGCGCTGTTTCAATTTCAGCTTTGAACCAATCCAATCTGTTGTCGGGAACGGGGGCAAAATGAAGCTTTTCAAATCCGGGAGCCTCCTCAACAGTATTGATGCCTGCCATAACGCCGTACATCCAGTCACCTACGGCACCGTATGCGTAATGGTTATAGGAGTTCATTGAGGCAGGCCATATGTCACCGTTCGGCTTGATGCCGTCCCAATGCTCCCATATGGTTGTTGCGCCCTTGCTTATGGGATATAGCCAGGAGGGATATTCCTTTCTTAAAAGCAGGGTGTAGGCAAGCTCCTTGTATCCGTAGCGTGTTAATACGTGCAGAATATAGGGTGTACCTACAAAGCCTGTCTGAAGCATATCGCCCTGACTGTGAATAAGCCTTGCAAGTGAATCTGCAACTGCCTGAGGCTTATCCGTAAGCTCAAACTGAAGAGCCATTATATGCTCGGTCTGCGTCCTGAATTCGTCACCGAATTCCTTTATAAAAGCAGAGCGTATGTTTTTATAAAGCTCCTCATAGCGTGAAACGTCGCGTCCGAGCACCTTGCCCATTTTTATAACAAGGCTTACCGTGTTTGCATAGTAGGCAGAAGCCACAAGGTCATCACGGGTGGGACCCTTGACTTTTCCGTATTTGCCGCCGAGCTCAAGCCAGTCGGCGTAATGGCTTCCTCCGAACCACAGGTATTGCTTTGTTGTGTTTTTGGTTATGTAATCTGCCCATTTGCAAACAGGCTCAAACATGCTTTCTATAATTTCTTTGTCGCCGTAGGTGAGGTAGCATTGCCACGGACAAATTGCAATTGCATCACCCCAGGCGGTGCTTATTCTCGGCTTGCGTGGGTATATAGACGGGAAAAAGTCGGGCACGGCGCCGTCCTCATATTGCTCTGCCTTTACGTCGTTGAGCCACTTCTTGAAAAATTTCAGCACGTCATAGTTGTAGCTTGCAGTGCGAATAAATACCTGTGCATCACCCGTCCACCCAAGCCTCTCGTCACGCTGAGGGCAATCGGTGGGAATATCAAGAAAGTTGCCCTTCTGACCCCACACAATGTTACTGAAAAGCTGGTTGAGTGTCGTGTCGGAGCTTTCAATGTAGCCCGTGCGCTTCATATCACTGTGCACAACAACAGCAGTAAAGTCCTTCGGGTCAATTTCACCGGGGTACGAGTCAACCCTCACGTAACGGAAGCCGTAAAAGGTGAGGTTAGGCTTGTAGGTCTGCTTTCCGTCCTTACAGGTGTATTTATAAAGTGCCCTTGCCTTGCGGTAGTTATCGTTATAGAAATTGCCCTTTTTGTCAAGAATTTCAGCAAATGAAAATGAAACCCTGTCACCCTTTTTTGCATTTACGCTGAACTCTAAATAGCCTGTTATATTCTGGCCGAAGTCAAGCACCCTTTCACCCTTGGGTGTAGTGATAACCTCTTTTACGTTAAGGCGCTCCTGCTCCTTTACTTCTTCACCTTCCTGCATTATAAGCAGCCTCTGTGAATTGTCCTTTGCAATTTTTGCACGGTACTTGAAAACAGGGGAGAGGGCAGCGTTGTATTTTATTCCGTCATATAAATGGCAGAAGCGAAGACGGCTTTTTGCAACAAGCCAGCTTTCGTCTGTGCCTATATCCTCAGCTGAGCCGTCGGCATATTCAATATGAAGCTGTGCAATAACAGCCTTTGGCATAGGCTCCTTAAGTCTGAAAAACCAACCCTCTGCAAGCTCTATAACAAGGGAGTTGTCATTTTGAAGCATATCCGTAACATCATAGGTCTGCACCTGTATACGGTTGTGGTAAGAGGTCCAGCCGGGTGCCATAATAAAATTACCCACACGCTTTGAGTTGAGCCTTGCTTCATAAACACCTCTTGCTGTTATAAACAAACGGGCAGAGCTTACCTGCTTGCTTACAGAAAAATCCTTTCTGAAAAGGGGACATATCTTTTTTGAATGATAAGGCTGAACTATCCAGCTTGCTTTTAACATAGCAATCACCTCGCTTATTTTCAGTTTAGCAAAAATAAAGGTTGTTTTCAATAGTTTATAAATAAATCGCAGTGTTTGTTACATAAACAAAGCCGTCGGAAAACCGACGGCCTTATATTATTTTCTTTTCTCTGTGCATAAAGCTATAAGCTCTTCAACTCTTGCCGTTGCAAGACATTCAACGGTATCGGAGGCACCGTAGTAAATTTTAACCTCACCGTCGTCCTCAAGTATCATACCGCCGGGGAAAATCACGTGCTTACGGAAGCCCGTTTTCGTTTCGTAGTAGCTTTCGGGTGCGATTAGCGGCAGCTTGCTCATACCTACTATCTTTGTAGGGTCTTCAAGGTCAAGCAGCATAATGCCGGCACAGTAGCGCTTCTTCCACGCTCTTTCCCAGCCGTTTTTTCTGCGCTTGCTGTCCTTGTCAACAGCGTGGAATATTGTAAGCCAGCCCTTGTCCGTTTTGATGGGCGGTGCGGCAGGGCCTATTTTATCGTTTGCATAGGGAACATCCTCAACAGCAAGCACAAGCTCCGTTTCGCCCCAGAATTTAAGGTCAGGAGAGTTAGAAAGCCAGAGGTCAAATCGGTCCTTTCCTCCTCTTGAATAAACGGGGAAGGGCCTTTCAAGACGGACATACTTGCCGTTTATCTTTTCGGGGAAAAGCACCATATTGCGGTTGTCGGGTGCAGAAGCGCTGATGATATTTATCTTTTCAAAATTATCGTCAATTTCTGCAATACAGCCTCTTACACCGTGCTTTGTATCCATTGCCATGCAGAGATAGGGCTTGCCGTCTATAACTGTGATTCTCGGGTCGTAAAGCCTTTTGATTTCATCCTCCGGTAACAGATTCTTGTTGTCAAAAATCGGCTTTTCACTTACCCTCCAGTTAATGCCGTCTTCGCTTTCGGCAAAGCCGAGAGAGGTCTTGAAGCGTACCCTCGGATAGGTTTTTTCCGTAGATCCGTAATCATTACGGAAAACCATAACATATCTGCCCTTGTATTTGGCGACACCTGCGTTGAATATGAGCGAAGCCTCATAAGGGATATCGTCTTTTGTAAGAACAGGCTTTTCGATTCTTTTGATGCACTCGGCACTGTAAAGCCTAGGCTTTAAGGTTTTCATTCAATCAACTCATTTCAGATATACTTTTACGAAAGGGGTAGCTTTAAAATGTACTGCTCATATCCTCGTTTACTGCTGAAACAATATCCTCCTTGGCCTTTGATGAAGCTACCTTTTTCATAAGAATATCATAGAACTTATCCTCATCTATCGGAAGAGTAACGGTTTCATTTGTCCAGCTTGAAAGATGTGCGGCATTTGAAATCATAAGTCCGTTAATACCCTCTGCACCCTCGGCAACAAGGGGAGTACCGTAAAGAATATGGTCAGAGAACGCATTGAGTACACCGGGATGCTGGTCGTTGATTCCGTCGGTTTCAACCTCAATTTCCTTGTAGGGTATGCTTGCAAAGCCGTTTTCGCAGGTTTCAATGTTTTCTGTAAGACCCTCTTCAAGCTCATAGAGAGTGATTTTTTCTCCCTTTTCACATACAAGCTTTGCCTTGTCCAAGGTAATTTCAAGTCTGTTTGAGCCGGGGAAGTCACCCGTTGAGGTTACAAATACACCTGTTGCCCCGTTGGGATATTCGGCGTAAATTGTAACATCGTCCTCAATTTCAACGTCGTGCCATTTACCCTCGTGGCAGAAGGCGCGTACCCTTGTGGGCATACCGCATATCCACTGCCATAAGTCGAGCTGATGAGGTGACTGGTTAAGCAGAACACCGCCTCCTTCACCGATCCAGGTAGCTCTCCATCCGCCTGAATTATAGTAGGC
>JBGVGP010000171.1:0-2913 GCA_045121735.1 Acutalibacteraceae bacterium | reverse complement strand
TTTTTACGGATTTGCGGATACAAATCCAATGCTTGCTAAACTTCGGACCAAAATCCAAAAAGTATAAGCAAGCGTTGGTTTGTCCTCGTTTAATTACCCACCGCATAAGAAAAGGCGAGCTGTTCCGGCTCGCTTTCTTCATCACATATTATCTTACCGGGACCAAAGGGTAAGTCTTCATCATCGGATACTTCATCCTCATCGGGCGGTAAGCTTTTGTTAAATGCTTCCTTTGATATACAGATAACTCTTTTGGGTGTACCGAACACTCTGACATTTCTTGTGCACTCTCCCTTTGAACAGATACTGACTCCTTCATTCTTCAGAGCTTTTATTAAGGCTTTCTGTGTTAACGGGAAATGCTCACCCACATCATTACAGCATTTTATAACTGCCGCATAAGCTGCATCGGATTCAAAGTAAAAGTTTTCATCGTCATAATAACCGACAAGGTTTCTCGGCATATCAATAGGTCTTATCATACGCTCAACAAGATTTGCCTTGCCCACATCAATAAGACTGCGAAGCTTACGGATAAATATTTCTGTCGGCTGTTCTGTTTCCGTGAGTGCCTGCTGTGACACAGCGAGCCTTAATAAAATTTCATCAAGCTCTTTTATCATTACATCTTTCTGTTCATTGGTGATGCCTTCGTAATACAAAAGAGTTTCACAGTAAAGCTCAAAGCCTATTTTTATGTTTGCAAGGTCGTCACATAATCTCGGTCTGATATGAAAATTCATTTCATCAGCTTTGGATTTATAGAACCTTCTGTTTGACAGAAAATCACCTTTAAGCTTTTCAATAAGCTCTTCTGCTCCGTTTTCTTTATCAAGATATTTTGCCTTTAACATTTCTGTTGCAAGAAAAGTAAAGTGTGATAATGTTCCTTTCTCGGCTTCCTTCTGATACCTTGTCAGCTCCTTAAGGTTAATGTCACCGGGCTTAAGCTCAAGTGAAAGAAATCTTGCTACACCGCTTTCACCAACATTAGGAAGATACTCTGCAGTCATTATCACATTGCACTGCGGTCTTTTTGCTGCTCTCTGTCTTCCGCTTTTATCAAGAGCACCTCTTGCTTCTCTGTTACAGATACCACGGATAAGTGCCTGTGTAGTTGCATCCTGTGCTGACTGTTCTCTGCCTGAGCCGGGATGATAGTCGTCAATGATAACTGCACAGTCCTTAAGTGTGAAGCAATAGTTCAATATGCTCTTGGGTGTATCACGGAAATTCATCGGGATATTATCTTCATTGAACCTGCCGAAAAGGGAATTGATTAAAAGTGACAGTGTTGTTTTCATTGAACCTGTTTTACCGTAAAGCATAATTACAGTTTTCGTTTCCTTACCCGCCCTTGCCATAAAGGTGCCGAGTATGCTGACCAATGTGTAAGAAAGCATAGGGAACATAATTTCTTTCGGTGCAACTGAATATGGCAAAGCTTTCATAAGGTTCATCGTTTCTGTAATATCTGCATCCGTTTTAAATGAATAACCCTTTGTCTTTTCCGTCAGTTCAACCTCTGCGTTGCTGTTACCGGGCATACAGAACTGCCAACCCGTTGCCGTTTCCCACCAGCCTGTTGTACCGTAAATAGTTTTTGCCTCTGCGTACTTTGCCGTTGACTGAATAGCCTGACGGAGATTATCACGGTTGCCGTAGCCTGATTCGATAACACAGTTGATACCCCAATACTCCTGTGCCCAATCAAGCTGTGCGAAATTTTTCAGGGGGACTGTTATTTTGCGAAGGTCATTACCTTTCTCGTCTGTGCCGACAATAGAAAGAAATCTTTCGTTCTCGGCTCCGTTAGTGCAGGTAATATCCTCGGTTATTCTTGCAAGGAAATTGCTGAGCTTGATATTTACCGGCTTTCCGTTTACCGTCTTTTCAATATACAGTGAGTTGTTATACGCAAAGAACGGGTCTGAATAGTATAAATAATTCTCCAAATTTTTACCTCTTTCTTGTAATGATTTTCCGAACATCCGTACAGACATTACAAATCTTCAATAACACAAAGTATTTATCTGTTCGGGTTTTATCCGTACGGTGTGCCACAGTGTGCGCTACAAATACGAACGCCACATGGCAGTAGCACAGGGCTTCATAGCGCTTCGTTCGGTTGTTCGGGTTTAAGCTTTTTGTTGTAAAATGTTTGCCTCTTGTGTGTGGATGTTTTAAAACGCAACAACATAAAAGTATATTGCTTCTGTCCTTCTGCCATTTTTAAGCCTTTATTTTGGCGACTTAAGGGCATCATAAACATCCACCCGAGACCTTTTTGCAGACATATATTCTGCATTTCTCTGTCGCTGTTTCTTCTTTGCACAGTCGGGACAGAACTTCTGATTTCTGCCCGTTCGCTCAGTTTTCTTACCGCATAAGGCACAGACAATTGTTTCGACAGGTGTTTGACCTGTGACACTTTTTAATAGAGCATTGTCACTCGGCAGCACACAGGCGAGAAAATATCTGCAGATAATATGGCTCGGTGTTATTAGCTGCGGACAGGTGTGAGTGTCACCGTCATCAAGAAGCAGACAGTTGCCCTGATAACAGTTACAGCATCGGTTTTTAATCAGTGGTTTGATTTCTGCAAACTGCTTTAGGGTAACCTTTAGTTTTTGCATGAGGGGTTCCTCCTTTCTTAAAAAATATAGTTGCACTGCGAAAAAATCTAACGCAGTATTCATATACCTAAATTCACGATTTTAGGCATAAAAAAAGCACCTGCTACCTTTGGTGTAACAGGTGTATGTAAATGGATTGTAATTTAGTGTGAGGTGTGTTATAATGAGTTCGACAAACCTGTTACTGTTTGTCAAGCCATTTTAAAAAATTTTTATGTAATAAAAAGAGCATAACAATAAAGCCGAAAAACACAAATTTTTTCAGCTTAAAGGTATT
>JBGVGP010000170.1:0-16491 GCA_045121735.1 Acutalibacteraceae bacterium | reverse complement strand
TAACCGTAATTACGGGCCTTGAGTGCATGAAGGCATTGCTCGTTTTTGCAGGGTTATAATAATAAATTGCTCCGCCGCTGGGGTCCCAGCCGTTGATGCAGTCCTGTGCTGCCTTGAGCGATTGTGAGGTCGGTGCAACACTCCAGTTGCTGTCATTAACACAGGAAAAAGCGCCCTTCTGATAAATTACACCCGAAATACTGTCGGGAAAGGAAGCGTGAGCAACTCTGTTGAGCACAACGGCACCTACGGCAACCTGACCCTTGTAGCTTTCACCTCTTGCCTCGGCGGCTATTAGCTTGGCAAGAAGCTGAATGTCACTGTTGGTGTAAGAGGAGGAGGCCGATGAGGATGAGCCGAGGCCTAAAAATTTAAGCGTCTTTGCTCCTGCTATTCCGTCTGCAGTAATGCCGCAGTTTTTCTGAAATGCAGTTACGGCTTTTTTGGTTGATGTGCCGTAAATTCCGTCAACAGAGCCTGTGTAGTAGCCGAGCTGCTTTAGCTTCTGCTGAATTTTTCTTACCTCGTCACCTCTTGAGCCAAGCTTTGAAAGGGTGCTGATGCTTCCGTTGTAATTTTCGCTAAGTTCAGCAGAGGTAAAGGCTATATAGCCGATAAGCAGAATGCCCGTCAAAATAAAAGAAAATACCTTTATAAAATATCTGTTTTTAATCAAAATAAACACCTCGGGATTATTTTAACCCGAGGTGTGCATTTTATTTGCCAAAAAGGCTTTATTTTCATCTTCTGCCAAAGTAATCGGGAAGATAGGGGAGAATAAACTCGAAGGTCTCCTCAAGGCAGATACGGCCCTTTTTGAGCATTGTTACAATTGTCCACGCGTGGCTGCCGATGCTTCCGTCACCTCTGAACATACGGTAGGGAATGTTGCACCTGCGAAGCTCGTTTACAAAGTCCCTCGTATCGAATCGCAGAGCGTCCATTGTACCCCAGGTAAGAAAACAGGGCGGAAAATCCTTGTTTACCTGTGGGTTGAGAAGCTTGCCCTCGTCAGTTTGAAGATAGGCGTGAAGCTCCTCTCGTTTCATTCCAGTAAAGGCTTCTATCATCATTTTCATATCGGGGAATTCCGACTGAGGCTTTTCGGGGTTGCTTAAGTGCTCAAGGTTAAAGCAGCTGCAGTGAGAGACGAGAGCCTTGACCTTGAATTTATCGCGGCTTTTAAAAATAATTCCGAGCCTGTCAAGGGGTGAGGAGTCGCCGACACAGGAGGCAAGGTAGGTGATGAAGTAGCCGCCTGCGCTTTCACCTGCAAGTACTATGTTATCTGTATCGTAGTTGTATTTTTCAGCGTTATCAAAAATAAAATCAATAGCAGAATAAACCTCCTGAAGCTGTGCGGGAAAAATCTTCTGCGGAGCGTAGCTGTAGTTTATTGAGCAGGCGAAAAAGCCTTTGTTAACCCAGTTCATAATATAGGCGTTACGCATTTCGGTAATACCTGAAATCCAACCGCCACCGTGTATATAAATGAAAAGGGGCTTCTTCTTGTTTAGATTTTCCTGAAGGCAAAGGAGATTCATATACTGATTTTTATCCTCACCGTAGTGTACCTTTTTTTCATAGTGCACGTTTTTGGGGATTGGTCTGCCTGTGATAGCCCAGGCGAGGCCTTCAGTGAAGTTATACCAGTATGTTCCGATGCGTCCTCTGTAATAGATTTTTTTATCCATATTTTCTCCTCCCTTTTAATTCGTTAACATAATTTAGTTTAACATAAAATGCAGGAAAAATCAAAAGTTTTTTTGTTTACTTTTTTTACAAAAAAAGTAACGCCCGGCGGCGAGCCATATTTATTTTCACGGTACTGCGAGAGGGTAAAAAAAGGTCAAAACAATGAAAACTCCCTACCTTTCAGTAGGGAGTTCCAAAAAGCTTTTTTATGACCTCGCCGGTCAGGCATTCTTTCTTGTAAGAAAGAATCAAAGAACTTTAATTGTTTCTTTGTTGTTCTTGCGCTGTTATCACGTGCAGATTGGTGAGAATAGTGCAAGATGCCCTTTTCTTTACCCCGAAGCTGTACACGGTACTGCGAGAGGGTAAAAAAAGGTCAAAACAATGAAAACTCCCTACCTTTCAGTAGGGAGTTCCAAAAAGCTTTTTTATGACCTCGCCGGTCAGGCCTTCTTTCTTGTAAGAAAGAATCAAAGAACTTTAATTGTTTCTTTGTTGTTCTTGCGCTGTTATCACCAATCTGGTTACCAGGTGATGTCGTAAATCAGCATCTCATTATAAAGTCTTGCTGAACCTGCAATATTTGCAACAAACAGCTGAATGTCGGCGTTGATGTCAATTACAATATGGTGAGTGATTGACTTAACCTCATCTGTATCAGGGTTGTAAATACATGAGAATTCACATTCTCTGTAGCCGAGACTGAAATCGTTGATGCCGAGACCGGGAACCTTTGATGTAATCTTTTCAACCTCATCGGTGATTGACTTTCTTGAAAGAGGCTGCATAACAGCACCGTGCTTTGAAACAGGAACAAGGGTATCTGCAGGTGTGGGCTCAGCGTTCATTTCTTCCTTAAGTGAGAAGCTGATTTTGTATGTGCCGTCACCGAGGTCCTCGCATTTTGTCCATTCAACTGCATCGTAATCAGTAAGAAGACATCCAACCTCACTGTCGTGAATAGGCATATCCCATCTGATGTCCTCTGAACCGGCTGCTCGTATAAGCTCTTCGCACTCGTCTTCTGTAACCATGTAGCCTGCAGCAATGTCAAGAACTACATTGCCTGCTGTACCAAGGTTACGGAATTCCTCGGGAAGTGACTGGAATTCCTTTTTCTTATAAGCGGGCTTGCTCTGCTTGAACTTGTTAACAAGAAGAGTGTACTTGTCGATGATTTCCTTTGTATCGGTCATAACACCGTCTGCTGAAGGGGCTTCAGTAGTGTCAGCCACATTGGTTGTAGGCTGAGTGTCGGGTGCAACTGACTGAACTGCAGGTGCAGTGGTAGTCTGGGGCTGAGCGGTAGTTGTCTGTGCAACTGTCTGATTTACTGCTTGATTAATAACAGGGAGCTTACCGTCTATCTTAACAGTTACGTCAAAGGGAAGAGCAAGAATAACAACTACGCATACAATAATAGCAAGTATCGGTGTAAGTAACGATTTTTTATTCATGATTTAAACTCTCCTTTATATTATTCAACTGTAAAAAGAGGTCTTGCAACATAAGATGTATGAAGAAGCTCGTGTGCCTTGTGGCTGTTAGGCTCGCCGAGGTATTCAGCATAAATTGTCTTAACGTCTTCGTTGAGATGACTCTTACGAAGAGGACGGTTTTCGTCGTTCTTATAAAGTGCAGAAGCACGAAGGGACTTAAGGTCAGTAAAGTTGCGTACTGAAGCAGGCTGAACAGGCTGACCGCCGCCGTTGATACAGCCGCCGGGACAACCCATAACCTCAATGAAGGTGTAGTCGGCAGTGCCGTCCTTTACCTTGTCCATAAGAACCTTTGCGTTCTTTGTGCCTGAAGCAATAGCAACCTTAACGTCGAGGTCACCGAGCTTGTATGAGGCCTCCTTGATGCCTTCCATACCGCGAACATCGTGGAATTCGGGGCTTTCAAGCTCCTTGCCTGTAATAACCTCTGCAGCTGTACGCAGTGCTGCCTCCATAACACCGCCTGTAGCGCCGAAGATAACAGCAGCGCCTGTACCCTGACCGAGAGGTGCATCGCAGTCCTCGTCGGGAAGAAGGTTAAAGTTGATAGCTGCGGAGTTAATCATTCTGCCAAGCTCTCTTGTTGTAAGAACGTAGTCAACATCGGGATAGCCTGCGCCGTTTTCGTCGTCTCTGCCGCATTCAAATTTCTTTGCTGTACAGGGCATGATAGCAACGGAAACAATCTTTTCGGGGTCTATGCCGTTCTTTTCAGCATAGTAGCTCTTGATAACTGCGCCCTGCATCTGCATGGGTGACTTACAGGTTGAAAGATGGTCAAGCTCTGTGGGGTAGTAGTGCTCACAGTATTTAATCCAACCGGGTGAGCAGGATGTAATCATGGGAAGAACGCCGCCGTTCTTAACGCGTGAAAGAAGCTCGTTTGCTTCCTCCATAATTGTAAGGTCGGCCGCAAAGTTTGTGTCAAATACCTTGTCAAAGCCGAGTCTGCGAAGTGCTGCAAACATCTTACCTGTTACATCTGTACCTATGGGAAGACCGAAGCATTCACCGAGGGTTGCTCTTACTGCAGGTGCAGCCTGAACAACTACATGCTTTTCAGGGTCGTTGATTGCTTCAAATACCTTTGCGATGTCATCCTTTTCGTAGATAGCACCAACGGGGCAGTTAACAATACACTGACCGCAAGAAATACAGGATGTAGCGCCGAGAGGAAGCTCAAAGGGTGAGCCGATATGAGTATCAATACCTCTTGCGTTTGCGCCGATAACGCTGATGTTCTGGTTATCACAGGCTGCAACGCAGCGACGGCAGAGAATACACTTGTTATTATCTCTAATCATGTGTGCTGCAGAATAGTCGATGTCGTAAACGGGCTTGTCACCGTCATACTTGTCAGCCTCTGAAACACCGTATTCAAGGCAGAGCTTCTGAAGCTCACAGTTGCCGCTTCTTATACAGGTAAGGCACTTTCTTTCATGGGTTGAAAGAATAAGCTCAAGTGTGGTTCTTCTTGCTGCACGAACCTTTTCACTGTTTGTGAAAATTTCTGTGCCGTCTCTTTCAATGGGAAAAACGCAGGCAGCAACAAGGCTTCTTGCGCCCTTTACTTCAACAACGCAGAAACGGCAAGCACCGATTTCATTCATATCCTTAAGGAAGCAGAGAGTAGGAATTTCAATACCTACCTGACGTGCTGCTTCAAGGATTGTTGTGCCGTAAGGTACGCTGCAGGACATACCGTTAATTTTAATGTTAAGCATATTTTCCATTTTCACGTACCTCCTTATTTCTTAATGATAGCATCAAACTTACAGGTATCTATGCAGACACCGCACTTGATACACTTGGTTGTGTCAATGGTGTGAGGCTGTCTTACTGCGCCTGAAATTGCGCCGACAGGACACTTTCTTGCACAGGCTGTACAGCCCTTACACTTATCCTCAACAATTGAGTAGGAAAGAAGCTTCTTACAAACGCCTGCGGGACACTTCTTGTCAACAACGTGAGCAACGTATTCGTCGCGGAAGAACTTGAGTGTTGCAAGAACAGGGTTGGGCGCAGTCTGACCGAGACCGCAGAGTGAATTTTCCTTAATATAGTTGCAAAGCTCTTCAAGCTTGTCAAGGTCCTCGAGGGTAGCGTTACCGTCGGTGATTTTTTCAAGCATTTCACGAAGTCTCTTTGTACCTATACGGCAGGGTGTACATTTACCGCAGCTTTCGTCAACGGTAAAGTCAAGGAAGAACTTGGCAATGTCAACCATACAGTTGTCCTCGTCCATTACGATAAGACCGCCTGAGCCCATCATACAGCCGATGGCAGTGAGGTTATCGTAGTCGATGGGAGTATCCATAAGGTGAGCGGGAATACATCCGCCTGAGGGACCGCCTGTCTGTGCAGCCTTGAACTTCTTACCGCCGGGAATACCGCCGCCGATTTCTTCAATGATTTCACGAAGGGTTGTACCCATGGGGATTTCAACAAGACCTGTGTTCTTGATTTTACCGCCGAGTGCAAATACCTTTGTGCCCTTTGATTTTTCTGTACCCATGGAAGCAAAATATTCTGCACCCTTACGGATGATAGTGGGAATATTTGCAAAGGTTTCAACGTTGTTTTCTGTTGTGGGCTTTCCGAAAAGACCCTTTACTGCAGGATAGGGAGGACGGGGTCTGGGCTCGCCGCGGTTACCCTCGATTGAGGTCATAAGAGCAGTTTCCTCACCGCAAACAAAAGCACCTGCGCCAAGCTTTACGTGAAGGTCAAAGTCAAAGCCTGAGCCGAAGATGTCCTTGCCTAAAAGACCGAGCTGCTTTGCCTGGTTGATAGCAATCTGAAGACGGGCAACAGCAATGGGGTATTCTGCACGAACATAGATGTAGCCCTCGGTAGCACCTGTTGCATAGCCGCAGATTGTCATAGCCTCAATAATGCAGTGGGGGTCGCCTTCAAGCACTGAACGGTCCATGAAAGCACCGGGGTCACCCTCGTCGGCGTTACATACTACATATTTCTGGTCAGCCTTGTTTGCAGCTGTGAAGCTCCATTTAAGACCTGTGGGGAAGCCACCGCCGCCTCTGCCGCGAAGGCCGGAATCCTTGACAATCTGAATAACCTGCTCGGGTGTGTATTCGGTAAGGCACTTTGCAAGAGCCTGATAACCGTCGTAGGCAATGTATTCATTAATATCCTCGGGATTGATAACGCCGCAGTTGCGAAGAGCAACACGCTTTTGCTTTTTATAGAAATCGGTGTCGCTGAGACCCTTGATTTCCTGAGGAGTTACGGTCTCTTCATAAAGAAGGCGTTTTACCATACGGCCCTTGAGAAGATGCTCTTCAACGATTTCGGGAACATCCTCAACCTTAACCTCTGAATAGAAGCAGCCTTCGGGATATACAATCATAATGGGGCCTAATGCGCAAAGACCGAAGCAGCCTGTACGGATAACCTGAACCTCATTTTCAAGTCCCTTGGCTTTAATTTCGGCTTCCATGGCCTCTATAATTTTCTGTGAGTTTGAGGAGGTACAGCCGGTACCGCCGCAAACGAGAACATGGGAACGATACATTCAGTTTTCCTCCTTATTTCTTAAGTGCACCTACAGTGTATTCTGCAACGGGCTTGCCGTTTACAATGTGCTCAAGCACAATTTTAGCAACCTTTTCTTCTGTAAGCTGAATATAGGTAACCTTTTCTTCTCCGGGTGCAAGCACCTCAACAATGGGCTCGTACTGGCACATGCCAATGCAGCCTGTCTGTGCAACGGTAACGTTTTTGAGACCGCGCTTTGCAATTTCTTCTGTAAATTTATTCATAACAGGTCTTGCGCCTGCTGCAATACCGCATGTAGCCATACCTACAACGATTCTTGTGATTTCTCCCGAATCGTCTCTTGTGGTCATCTGTGCCTTTGCGGCATCTCTTAAAGCCATAAGCTCTTCAAGTGTTTTCATCATTACACCTCCGTAAATTGTTTGTGTGTTCGTTGATATAATCCTTAAGCCAGGCGGTAACGGAAGGCTCACTCAGGGGTACACCGTCGAGTATCTGTTTAATCTCTCTTGTGTCGAGTGTGAATTCTGCCGTGCCGAGGCTTCGTCTGTAGATAAAGTCAACAGCGGTGTTCATTGTTATAAGCGTGACCATTGTGGAGGCCATATCACCTATAGGAATGAAGTCAAGGTGGTCGGTTCTGAAAAGAGCCTTTACGCGAGTGCCCTTGTTGACCTCACTTTCAATTTCAAGGTGACCGCCCGTCATTTCTGCTGCCATTTTAAAAAGGGGAATGCCCATTCCTACCTTACGTGTGGTACGTGTTGTGAAAAACGGGTCCCTGACAGCTTCAAGCTGCTGCTTTGTCATTCCTCTGCCGTTATCGTAAATGCCGATAAGCAGCGTGTTTTCTTCAATGCTTTCCTCAAGCTCGATTTCAATAAGTTCAGCCTCTGCCGAAATTGAATTCTGAGCAATGTCAAGCACATTGAGTGAGAGCTCTCTCATTATTCGTACTTTGCAAGAATTCCCTTGACATCTGCGGCAGTGATTTTGCCGTAAACATCCTCGTTGACGGTAAGCACGGGAGCAAGACCGCAGGCACCGATGCAGCGACAGGCAGTAAGTGAATATTTACCGTCCGCAGTACATTCCTCGGGGTCAATTCCAAGCTGTGCAGAAAGCTCATCAAGAATTTCCTGAGCGCCCTTAACATAGCAGGCAGTACCGAGGCAAACAGAAATTGCATACTTTCCTTTGGGAGAAAGTGCAAACTGAGCGTAGAAGGTTGCCACACCGTAAACCTTTTCAAGGGACACCTTCATTCCGTCAGCAATCTTTCTCTGAATTTCAAAGGGGAGGTAGCCGTAAATTTCCTGGGCCTCCTGCATTACATGCATAAGCATACTTACGTCACCTGTGCATTCAGCAATTATTGCATCGAGCTTTGCTGCTTGTTCAGGTGTGTCGTTGAACGGGATGTTGCTGATTTTTTTAAGCATTAACTTTATCCTCCTTTATCGGATTTTCCGTTAAATTTCAGGGATATGCGCAGCCGTTATTTTAAACAGAAGCGCAAGCTTATCCATACTATAATATAATAGCATAACAGAAAATTCTTTTCAATGCTTTACAACGAAAACGCGTATACCACTATGCACGAAAAACAGAGAATTTTTTCGTCAAAATTACCATAAGCTTTAAACATTGAAACATTGGGTTGCTACATCTTGCAATAAAAAAAGACAGCCTGCGAATTCACAGACTGTCTGAAAGCGTTGTGTTTTTATTTGAGTGTTGCAATTGTTGCAGGGAACTGAGCTTTGCCGTAGCCCATAACTCTTGCAATCTGAGTGGGAATGTCACGGTTGGCAATTTCCTTGCCGGCTGTGAAGCCTGCATCCTCAGCTGAAACATATACGGGAACATCGGTGATGTTATGTGTGCCGTGAGTGAACTTGTATTCGCCGGTTTTCTTATCGAGTGTAAGACCGCCTGTGCCGTGGTCAGCGGTTACAACAACAAGTGTTTCGCCGTCTTCTGCTGCAAAATCAAGTGCAGCAGCAACAGCCTTATCAAATTCCTCTGTACACATAAGTGCGCCGTCCATAATATTGTCGTGAGAGAATTTATCGATACAAGCGCCTTCAACCATAAGGAAGAAGCCGTTTTCGTTTGCGTTGAGAAGCTCAATAGCCTTTGTTGTCATTTCGCTGATTGAGGGAGTGTTATAGTTGTTTGTGCAGTTCTTGAGATCGTCGAAGCTGAACTGTGCAAATGAACGTGAACCTGCTTTAAGTGCGTTCATTTCGTCACGGTCATCAATGTAGGTCCAGCCGTTTGCAGCGGTGTTTTCCTCGTTGATGCTGTCTGTCTTACCGCCCCAGATAAGGTCAAAGCCGTTTACAAGCTGGTCTGCGCAGATTTCTTCCTCCATACCTCTTGCAAGCACGTGTGCAGAGAAGTCAGAGGGTGTAGCACCGCTTGTCTTGTCGGTTGTAACAACACCTGTTGCCTTACCGTCTGACTTTACAAGCTCGCCAAGGCTGATGGGCACGTTCATATCGTTGATTGAGAAGGGATCAAAGGGATAAACGCCTACGGAGTTAATCCATACTCTCATACCTGTTGCAAGTGCAGTGCCGCCTGCAGCGGAGTCTGTTGCAGGGATGAGGAAGGAGTCGATGTCGCTTTTGAGCTGAACAGGCATATTGTTCATAACAAGGTCAACCTCATGGTATTTTTCTGTTGCGTCAACATGCTCAAAGCTCATGCCGTCACCGATCATAAGAATTACGTTTTTGTACTTGCCGTCTTCATAGTCCTTGCTTACGCCTGCGGTAAGACCGAGAAGGCCGTAAACACCGAGAACAAAAGACATAACAACTGAAATGATTTTATTAAGCATTGTTTATTTCTCCTTTTTTGTTAAAATATTCCTTAACAAGTATATACTAATTTATTTTCTTTTTCAATATGCAGTAAACAGAAAAATAAAAATATTGCCAAGCTTTTTCTTTTGTGCTATCATTATTTCGTTCAGATAGCGAAAGGAAGCAATCAGATGACAAATCTAAAGAATTACAGATATACATTTTATGCCTGTTATGCAGGCTATTTTGTTCAGTCGATTATCAACAATTTTCTGCCGCTGCTGTTTCTTACTCTGCAAAAGGATTTCAGTCTCAGCTATGACAGAATATCACTGCTTATTGTTGTGAATTTCGGCATTCAGCTTTTTATAGACCTTGCGTCAACCGCCTTTGTTGATAAGCTCGGATACAGAAAATGCGTGCTTGCGGCTCATTTCTTTGCTTTTTCGGGTCTTGCGCTTTTAGGTGTGCTGCCCTTTGTGCTTGAGCCTTATACGGGTATAATAATTTCAATTGCAGTTTACGCCGTCGGCAGTGGACTTATAGAGGTAATAATAAGTCCCATTGTAGAAGCCTGTCCCGGTGAAAGAAAATCGGCGCAGATGAGCCTGCTTCATTCCTTTTATTGCTGGGGACAAATGGCTGTCGTGCTCTTATCAACACTCTTTTTTGTCCTTTTCGGTACGGGAAGCTGGCGCTTCTTGGCCTTTTTATGGGCATTGGTTCCTCTTGTCAACGGAATATTCTTCTGCCTTGTGCCTGTGCCCGAGGTTCTGGCAAAGGGCAAAAGTCTTGGAATAAAGGGACTTTTAAAAACAAAGCTTTTTTATGTTTTTGCCCTTCTTATGCTTTGCTCGGGCGCAAGTGAAATTGCAATGAGTCAGTGGGCGTCAGCCTTTGCCGAGTCGGGTCTTAAGGTGTCAAAAACCGTAGGTGATCTGCTCGGTCCCTGCCTTTTTGCTGCACTTATGGGTACTGCAAGAGTGCTTTATGCAAGGCTTTCGGACAAAATATCTCTTGTTAAGATGATGAGCTTAAGCGCAGTACTGTGCATAGTATGCTACCTTGTAACGGCGCTTTCACCTGTTGCGTCGGTTTCTCTTATCGGCTGTGCTCTGTGCGGACTTTCCGTAGGTATAATGTGGCCTGCAACCTTTTCTCTTGCTTCTGAAAAAATGCCCTTAGGCGGCACAGCTATGTTTGCCTTGCTTGCCCTTTTCGGCGATCTTGGCTGCAGTGTGGGTCCGGCCGCGGTCGGCAGGGCGGCATCTGCTTTCGGCGGAGAGCTTAAAACGGGTATGCTTTTTGCCACTTTGTTTCCCGTGCTTCTTTTGACGGGGCTTTTTATGCAGAAAAAGGAAACTGATTTGTTGACAAAGTGTGAATAAGCGTGTATAATCGTACTGTAATAATTTTACAAGGAGGAAAACGAAATGACAAAGGAAACAACCAACAATGAAGAAATCTATGTAGTACCCGAGCCTGATTGGGGCGTTCTTATGTTCTGGGAGGACCTCACCTATATCTTTACTCTTATCGGTGATTTCTTCAAAAAGCTTTTCGGTCTTGAATAATGTAGTTTAACATTACCCTGCAGATAAAACGGTCTGCAGGGTATTTTTTTATTTTTCTAATAGATTTTTAATCTTTGATATGTTAAAATAGTCAAAGATGAAATATAAGGAGAGTAATTATGAGAATTCTTGTTGCTGAAGACGAAAGAGCGCTTAACAGAATACTTGTAAAGCAGTTTACAAAGCTCGGCTACAGTGTGGACAGCTGCTTTGACGGAGAAAGTGTATTTGATTTTCTTGCCGGAGCAGAATACGATGCAGTAGTGCTTGACGTTATGATGCCGAAAAAGGACGGCTTTGCCGTGCTTAAGGAAATGCGCGATATGAAAAACGAAACACCCGTAATTTTCCTTACGGCAAAAACCGAAATAAATGACAGAGTTTACGGTCTTGACCTTGGTGCAAACGATTATCTTATAAAGCCCTTTTCATTTGAAGAGCTTGCCGCAAGAGTAAGAATGATTACCCGTGATTCAAAGGGTAACAGCACAAATGTATTTATCGTAGGTGACCTTACCGTTGACGTTAAAAGCCGTGAGGTAAAAAGAGGCGGAAAAAGAATTGACCTTTCAGCAAGAGAGTATTCAATACTTGAGGCGCTTGTAAGAAATGCAGGCACTGTAATGACCCGGGAAAAAATCGAAAGCAGTGTCTGGAATTATGACTATGAGGGCGGCACAAACGTTATCGATGTTTACATAAGATACCTTCGTAAAAAAATCGATGACGATTTTGATAAAAAGCTTATTCATACCGTAAGAGGTGCAGGCTATATCCTCAAAGAAGGAGAGTGAGAGCATGAAAATAAAAAAAGGGATGTCAATAAGCTCCAGGCTTAACCTGTGGTATACCGTGCTTATGGGAGTGCTTTCACTTGCTCTTATTTTTTCTGTTGTAACCGTTGCAAGAATGGCGGAAAATGCTGATGCACAGCAGAATCTTATAAGAAGCGTTGAAAGAAACATCGACGAAATAGAGGTTGAAAACGGACTGCTTGATATTGAGTCTGACTTTGCCTACCGTAACGGGGATATCTATGCAATAGTATATTCCGAAAATGCGGAAATTCTCGGCGGTGAATATCCCGAGGGCGTGGCTCAGGATATACCTCTTGAGGCAGAGCGCTTTGATAATTTTGACGGCTTTTATGTATACGATACAAAGGTTGAATTCACCAAATACGATTATAAAATCGACGGTGAAAACGGAGAGATAATATCAAGTGAGGTTGAGGGTGCCGATTACTATACACCCTTTGAGGGAACTCTTGATTTTTACGGCGACGACTGTGAAATTTCCTGCCGTGAGGCCTTCAATATTGCCGTGGAAAAAAGCAGCCTTAACCCCGATTTTATTGATATAATAAATGTTAAAAGCTATGAGTATAACGATGACCCGATTTATGAGGTGGAATTTTACAGTATTGAAAAGGCCTATGACGATATATGGGTAAGAGGGGTTGTAAGAGCCGACGGCGTGGACGGAATCTGGGCAGTGCTTGTACGTCTTGCTACGGTTCTGCTGCCGCTGTTTATGATAGTATGTACCGTTGTTGGCCGTATAATTACTAAAAAGGCTCTTGTGCCCGTAAGGCTTTTAAAGGATGCGGTTGAAGAAACCCACAGCGGAAAGGACCTTACAAAGCGTGTGAATATTACCGATGCAGACCCGCTTATTACAGGCCTTGCTGATAAATTCAATGAGATGTTTTCCCGTCTTCAGCTTTCCTTTGAAAGTGAAAGACAGTTTTCGGGTGATGTTTCCCATGAGCTTCGTACACCTACTGCTGTAATTCTTGCCGAGTGTGAATATCAGCTTTCCCGTGAGGAGCTTGACGAGGAGGACAGAGAAGGCTTTGAGGGTATCCAGAAGCAGGCTCACAGCATGACAAAGCTTATTTCCCAGCTTCTTCAGATGACAAAAATGGAGCAGAGTGAAGGGCGTATAGATTTTGAAAAAGAAAATATGAGTCTGCTTGTGAATGCAGTGTGTGACGATGCAAAGGCTCTTGACGAAAAAAATATTACACTTACAAGAGATATTGACGAAGATGTCATTATGGATATGGATGTGATGCTTATCACCCGACTTGCTACAAATCTTGTTTCAAATGCATTTACCTATACAAATGAGGGCGGCAACATAAAGGTGAGCCTTAAGGCTGAGGATGGCAAAGTCCGTTTTACTGTTGCCGATGACGGTGTAGGTATTGCAAAGGAGCATATCGATAAAATATGGAACCGTTTTTACCGCGTGGATAAGGCACGGTGCCGGGAGCAGGGCTGCTCGGGTCTCGGTCTTGCAATGGTAAAGCAGATAGCAATACTTCACGGCGGTGAGGTATCTGTTGAAAGTGAAGCAGGTAAGGGCAGTATCTTTACGGTGGAATTTGTTTGTTCTTAAAAACAAAGAAAAAGGATTGACGGCACACATCAACGGTGCAGTCAATCCTTTATTTTTTTTATTCTAAAATAGATTCAATTCGTTCATTTATGCGCCCTTTTTCAAATTCGTTAAGGCGTCGGTAATTTGTAATAAGCATTTTTTCCTCTTGGGAAATACTGCTTTCGCAAATGCCTGTGTCAAAGTCGGAAATACCGGCAAGATAGTCAAGGGAAACATTGTAAAGTCGGCACAGAGCTATTGCAGTATCAAGGGGAACGGTACGCTCGCCGCTTTCATACCTTCTGTATTGAGTGGTGTGCATATAGAGTTTGTCAGCTACTTGCTTCTGAGTGAAGTCGTGGTCTTCACGCAGGTCTCTTAATCTTTTGTAGTAAGCCATAATTTTCTCCTCACATTAAGTATATGAAAATTATCTTATAAAACACCGAACGGTGTTGACAAAGTGCTTATTTGGTGTTATTATATTGCCATAAAACATCAAATGGTGTGCAGAAATGACGAGGTAAAAGTATGGACGGAAGAAATGAAATACGCAAGAGTCTCAGGACCTTGCTGGATTTTGAAGTATATAATGCTGAAAAATTACGCGACGAGGAGCCTAAGGTAGTTGATGCTTATACCTTTAAATATAAGACTCTGCTTGCTGCTGTATTGGTTTATCTTGCAAATTTTCTTTTGAAAAAAATTGTCGGTTGGTATTTTGTAGATATATATATCATAACCGTTCCTTTACTTCTTGCTACAGCCTGGGGAACATATCGGACGGTTAAGAGCAACAAAAAACAGAAAGAACAAGTGAAAGAGGCAAGGGAAGCATTAAGTAAGCACAAAAAGCTGATTGCAGAGTTTGATTCTGTTTTTAAAGCTGAGGAGTATCCTGACATTTATCCTTGGTGGCAGAAGTACAACAGAGTAGAAGAACTTAACAAAAGTCATTATGGTAGAGGACACCTTTATTGGTATCCTGTTGAAAAATACCGTACAGATGAAGAAGGTGACCTGAGGCTGAAAAAATATAATACCTGTGATGAAGGCTTTTTAAGCGGCGAAAAGGTTGAGGAGCTTCTTTTGAATAATTCATTGTTTGATGTTCTATACAGTGATATAAAAAAGGATAGAAAATATAAATTTGCAAGTCTCTACCTTGAAGATTTTCATTACGGGTCTGTTTATACTGTTTCGGAACCGGTCAGCCGTTCGGAAATCAACTCACAAATGAGTGAATACGGAGAGAAACTTGATAATCAGGAACGGCTTTTTAATTCTGTAAACGGTAATGGTTATTATACAGATGAGGAGAGATACAGTTTTGGCAGAATGAGTTCATCGGAATATATTGATTCTTCCGCATTACGAGGTATAAGAGAGTATAACAAGTCGCAGAAAATAAGCAATCAGACAAATAACACTGTGGTGGAGGACAATGATTGGGCTTGGCTCTTCAGAGTAGGTATGATTGTTTTTGATGAAAGTGAAAAATTTGTCAAAGCGGTACTGCTGTTCAACGAGCCTGCTGAGCGTGAGCACATAGAATTCGGTAGGATGAGAAGCATTCTGGAGATAAGTGAAATGGGTGAATCCACTCATTATGAGGAAGACAGAAGAAGTACAATTTATCAGGTTGCTCTTCTTGATTACGAAAAGCCGATTGATCCGCTGTCATCAAAGCCGGAGTGCTTTACTGATGCTGAGTGGGGAACTTGGATAACTTGCAGAGATTAAAAAGGAGCGATTATAATGAATTTATTCAGATTTATTTTTTCATATATATCTTTCATTTTTGTTCCGGTGAGTATCGGGTTGATGCTTAAGGGTGCCGCCTCGGATGAAGGAGTGATACTTTTTGTAGGTATAGTTGTTCTTGCCGTTGCAATCGGCCTTATTTATCTTGCCGGTGCTTTGGTTGAAGAAAGGTACAGAAAAAAAGCCAGAGGATACTTTTTTCTCAACGGAATAATCGTTTGCTTTCAGATTTTAATTTTTACAATACCTATAGCAATGCTGATGTCAGGAATGATGCCAGAGGGATTTCACCGTTGGAAAAAAGGCGAATATGATAAATTAAAATAAGTCAGGGGGCAATACGGAATATCGTGTTGCCTTTATTCTTTAAGATAATTGTTTTTATGCTCGATATGGAGTATAATATAGAAGATTTTCTACGAAGCGTGGACAAAATCTACTTTGCATGAGTTGAAAAAAGTGTCTGCGTATTGCAGAATATTGGTGACGGGTGTAGAATATATCCGTCACCTTGTTATTTCAGAAAGGGGATTTTTATGGAAAAGAAAACTATAGGCTCTTTCCTCTCTGCTTTGAGAAAAGCAAACGGTATGACTCAGCAGGAGGTAGCCGATAAATTAAATGTTTCCAACAAAACCGTAAGCAAATGGGAACGTGATGAGGGCTGCCCCGAAATAATGATGCTGCCTGCAATTGCTGAGCTTTACTCGGTTACCGTTGACGAAATACTCCGCGGCGAAAGAATTGTAAAGGAATATGAGGAGCAGAAAAACTCAAAAAGTGAAGAACGGATAAAATATCTTATCGAAAAAGCATCGGTTAAATTTACCGATTGCGCAATCGTTTCGGCTGTTCTGGGTTCGGTGGCTTTTCTGCTTTCGTACACCGTCGGAGCCTTTATCAGTTATAATTACCTGTCGATAGCCTATATTGTTATTCTGGTTCTTATTGCTGCATCGGTTACGGTTTTACTTGTTGCCTTCAATAATTTCACCTCATGCCTTAAGGGTACAGGTGCCGAAGTAAAAAATGAATATGAAGCGGCAGTTAAGAAATGTATAAAATATGTTACTGCAGTCGTATTTTTAACAGTTGTTTCTTTTCTCGGGCTTGTTATAAGCATTGTTGTTGAGGTTGAGGATTTTATTTTTATTTTCTTGCCTGCTACGGTTACTCTTGGTGCCTTTTTCAGCCTTTATATCCGTTCTCTTATTTATAAAGGATACGGAATTGAGGATGACT
>JBGVGP010000169.1:0-5393 GCA_045121735.1 Acutalibacteraceae bacterium | reverse complement strand
TGTAATGCCTATAATCGGAAAGATTACTGCCAAAATCGGTAAAAAGATGTTCCTTTCTCTTTCAATGCTTGTAAGTACAATCGGTGGCGTAGCAGGTCTGGTTCTTTCATTGATTCTTGTACCTCAGGGCAAATTCAGCATGGGTCTTTATATTGCAGTTCTTCTTTTACTTAATCTTGGTAATGCAGTATTCCAGGTTACAGTATGGGCTCTTGTTGCTGACTGTATTGCAGTCAGCTATCAAAAGACCGGTAAGAGTGAGGAAGGTTCACTTTACGCAATTTACTCATTCTTCCGCAAGCTTGCCCAGGGTATCGGTCAGGCAGTAGTATCACTCGGTCTTATGGCGGTAGGATTTGTTGAAGGTGAAAATGCATCTCAGCCCGAGGGTATCGGCGACGGAATAGTGAAGCTTTACATCATCGTTCTTCTTGCGGGCTCTCTTATCGCTTTCCTTTCAATGCAGTTTATTTATAACATTGGCAAAAAGGAAGAAGATGAAATGAGTGCATTGGCAGAAAAATCCGGTGAGCATTCCATCGGTCAGGGTATTGATGACTGATAATTTTGAAAGAGTCGGGTTTTTCCCGGCTCTTTTTTCTTGGTAACAGGATGATTTTTACAGCTATATCAAAAATTACATACCTGTTTACTGATTTTTATATAAAATTTTTGAAAAATTCAGAAAAAAATCTCCTTAAATTCTTGTTTTTTTCTTAAAAAAATGTTATCATATGTCGAATGACTATGTTGGCATTTTTCGACCCGAAATGCAAGAGAAAAACGGAGACTGACATTTGAGGATGTTGCCAAGAAAAGTCGAATAAAAATGAAAGGATCATAGATGTATGAAGTACAGTTATTATCCGGGTTGTACCTTAAGAACAAAGGCTAAGAAGCTGGACGATTACGCAAGAGCATCTGCAAAGGCTCTCGGCTTTGAGCTTGAAGAGCTTAACGACTGGCAGTGCTGCGGCGGTGTCTATCCGCTCTCAAGCGATGAAATCGGCTCAAAGCTTTCCTCGGTACGTGCCCTCAACGAAGCAAAAGTAAAAGGACAGGAGCTTGTTACTCTCTGTTCAGCATGTCATCACGTAATCAAGCGTGTAAATGACGATATGAAGAATGTCGATGACATCAGAACAAGAGCAAACAACTACCTTAAACTCGATGAGCCCTATCTTGGTGAAACAGAGGTTCTTCATTTCCTTGAAGTGCTTCGCGACAAGGTCGGCTTTGATGAAATCAAAAAGAAGGTTGTTAACCCTCTCACAGGTCGCAAAATCGGCGCTTATTACGGCTGCCTGCTTTTAAGACCCAGTGACATTCTCGCATTTGACAATCCTGAAAATCCCACAATTATTGAAGAGTTTATCCGTGCTCTCGGTGCAGAGCCTGTGATTTATCCCTACCGTAACGAATGCTGCGGCGGTTATGTTTCACTCAAGGATAACGATCTTTCAAAGAAGATGTGCAACACCGTTATGGACAGCGCAAAGGGATTTGAGGCTGAAATGCTTGTAACTGCTTGTCCTCTTTGTCAGTATAACCTTACAAAGAACACAGCTGATGGCGTTCCCGTAATCTACTTTACTGAAATTCTTGCCGAGGCTCTCGGTGTTAAAGAGGAGGTTGACGCATAAGTGGAAGCTTCAAAGAAGAGACAGTCAGAAATGGTTCAGGAAATCAGCGGCACTAACCCGCTCAAGTGTATGAAGTGCGGTAAATGCTCAGCTTCCTGTCCTGCATATGAAAAGATGGATATCAAGCCTCATCAGTTTGTATCCTATGTAATCAACGAGGATGTTGAAGCACTTGCTAAGTGCGATTCACTCTGGGTATGTCTTTCATGCTTTGCTTGTGTTGAGCGTTGCCCCAGAGATGTAAAGCCCGGTAAGATTGTTGACGCTGCAAGACAGATTGCAGTAAGACAGAAGGGCGGCAGCTATCTCGTTCCCGATGAAATTCCCGCACTTGTTGATGAGGACCTTCCTCAGCAGCTTCTCGTAAGTGCTTTCAGAAAATACAGGAGGTAAAGCTATGCACGGTATTGGAGTATTTGTCTGCCATTGCGGCAGTAACATCGCAGCAACCGTTGATGTAAAGAAGGTTGTTGAAATGGCAAGGCTTGAACCGGGCGTTGTTCATGCCGAAGAGTATCAGTACATGTGTTCCGAAGCAGGTCAGGAAAAGATTGCCGCTGCTATCAAGGAAAAGGGACTCAAGGGTATCGTTGTTTGCTCATGCTCACCCAGAATGCATGAGGCAACCTTCCGTAAGTGTGCTGAAAAAGCAGGTCTCAACCCCTACATGGTTGAAATTGCAAACCTCCGTGAACAGTGTTCATGGATTCACAAGGATATTGAAGAGGGTACAGAAAAGGCTGTTATTCTTGCAAGAGCAGCTATTGCTAAGGTAAACCTTAACACATCTCTTCTTCCCGGTGAAAGCAAGGTTACAAAAAGAGCTCTCGTTATCGGCGGCGGTATTGCAGGTATTCAGACTGCACTTGATATTGCTGATGCAGGCTACGAGGTAGACATCGTTGAAAAGACCCCTTCAATCGGCGGTAAGATGGCTCAGCTCGATAAGACCTTCCCCACACTCGACTGTTCAGCATGTATTCTTACACCCAAAATGGTTGATGCTGCTGCTCACGAGAAAATCAATCTTTACACCTACAGTGAAATTGAAAAGGTATCAGGCTTCGTTGGTGATTTCACAGTTGATATCAGAAAGAAAGCAAGATACGTTAATATGGATAAGTGCACAGGCTGCGGCGTTTGTATGGAAAAGTGCCCCAGCAAGAAGGCTCTCAGTGAATTCAACAGCGGACTTAACAACCGCCCCGCAATTTACACTCCCTTTGCACAGGCTATCCCTAATGTTCCCGTAATCGATCCTACTCAGTGTACAAAGCTTAAGACAGGCAAGTGCGGTCTTTGCGAACGCTTCTGTCAGGCTGGTGCCATCGATTACACACAGCAGGACGAAATCGTAACACGTAAGTACGGTGCTATCGTTGTTGCTACAGGCTTTGAAATTATCAAGCTTGACAATCTTGAGGAATATGCTTACTCACAGAGCAAGGATGTTATTACTTCACTTGAGCTTGAAAGAATTATGAACGCTGCAGGTCCTACAAAGGGTCACCTCGAGCGTCTTTCAGACGGTAAGTCACCCAAGGAAATCGTGTTCATTCAGTGCGTAGGCTCACGTTGTGATGAAAGCAAGGGTAAGCCTTACTGTTCAAAGATCTGCTGTATGTACACAGCAAAGCACGCAATGCTTATCAGAGATAAGTATCCCGATGTAAACGTTACAGTATTCTATATCGACGTAAGAACTCCCGGTAAGAACTTTGATGAGTTCTACAGAAGAGCTGTTGAAGAATACGGCGTAAATTACGTTAAGGGTCAGGTTGGTAAGGTTGCTCCTCAGCCCGACGGCTCACTTCTTGTTCACGGTGTTGACCTTATCGACGGCAAGCAGCTTAAGATTTCAGCAGATATGGTTGTTCTTGCAGCTGCAGTTGAGCCCAATCCTTCAGTAAGAAAGATTGCTACAATGCTTACAGCAAGTATTGATACCAATAACTTCCTTACAGAAGCTCATCCCAAGCTTCGTCCTGTTGAATCACCCACAGCCGGTGTATTCCTTTCAGGTATCTGTCAGGGTCCCAAGGATATTCCCGAAACAGTTTCTCAGGCAGGTGCTGCAGCTATTAAGGTTGTAGGTCTTCTTGCTAAGGATAAGCTTCTCACTAACCCCTGTACAGCTAAGCCCGATGAGCTTATGTGTAACGGTTGCGGTTCTTGTGCAAATGTATGTCCCTACGGTGCTATTTCCTACGAGGTTAAGGAAATCAATGACCACGGTGTAAGAGAAACCCGTCGTGTTGCAGTTGTTAACTCAGCTCTTTGCCAGGGCTGCGGTGCTTGTACCGTTACTTGTCCCTCAGGTACTATGGACCTTCAGGGCTTCTCAAACAGACAGATTCTTGCGGAGGTGGATGCTATATGTCGATAAATAATGAATTCAAACCGAAAATAGTAGCCTTCTGCTGTAACTGGTGCAGCTACGCAGGTGCTGACCTTGCAGGTAGCAGCAGACTTGCATATCCTGCAGATGTAAAAATTATCCGTGTTCCCTGCTCATGCCGAGTAAACCCCATGTTTATTCTCCGTGCATTTGAAAAGGGTGCAGACGGCGTTATCATCTGCGGTTGCCACCCCGGTGACTGCCACTACAGCACAGGTAACTACTATGCAAGAAGAAGAATGACACTTCTTTTCTCAATGCTTGATTATATGGGCATTGAAAGAGGCAGAACCCGTGTAGAATGGGTATCAGCTGCTGAAGGTGTTAAGTTCTCAAATACAATGAACGAATTCGTTGACGCAGTTCGTACACTGGGTCCGAACAAGAGATTGGGGGATCTTAGATGCAAGGATTAATTAACAGAATGAAAGAACTCCTCCAGGACGGTACTGTAAACCGCGTTCTCGGATGGAAGAAGGGTGACCTTCCCTATAATCCCGAACCCGCTTTCTTCAACACTGTTGAAGAGCTTGACGAGTTCATTTATGACGGCTTCTGCGGTGCAAACCTCAGTAAGTATATGATTGCTGCTTCAGCTCTCGAAGGCAAGACTCTTGTTCTTCTCAAGCCCTGTGACAGCTACTCATTCGTTCAGCTTATGAAGGAACACAGAGTAGACCGTGAAAAGGCTTACATTATCGGTGTAGGCTGTAAGGGTAAGCTTGATGTCGAAAGAATCAAGGCAGAAGGCGTAAAGGGTATTGAAAAGATCAGCGGCGCTGAAATGGAAGGCGACTGCACAACACTTAAGATTGATACAATCTACGGTGAAAAGACAGTTGCTTACAAGGATGCAATGCTTGAAAGATGCCACGTATGTAAGGGCAAAGAGCACAGAATTTACGACGAGCTTATGCTTGAAAGTGCTGACACTCTTGATTCAGAAAGATTCCAGGGTGTTGAAGCTATTGAAAATATGACTGCAGAGCAGAAGTTCGCTTTCTTTAAGAATGAATTAAGCAAGTGCATCAGATGTAACGCTTGCAGAAACGTATGTCCTGCCTGCTCGTGCAGAAAGTGCGTATTTGATTCAACAAAGTTTGATTCAGCTCAGAAGGCTAATGTTGATGAATTTGAAGAAAAGATGTTCCACATCATCCGTGCATTCCACGTTGCCGGCAGATGTACAGACTGCGGTGAATGCTCAAGAGTTTGTCCTCAGGGTATTCCTCTCCACCTTTTCAACAGAAAGTTCATTAAGGATATCAACGAATACTATGGCGAATATCAGGCAGGTAACAATGTAGAAGATGAAACACCTCTTACAGATTTCACCTTCGACGACCTTGAAC
>JBGVGP010000168.1:0-2602 GCA_045121735.1 Acutalibacteraceae bacterium | reverse complement strand
GCGGTAAAGACGAATCAAGCTACACACTTGTGCAGGGTATCACCCTTGCCGGTGTTCTCTTTGATGAAGTTGCACTTATGCCCCGTTCTTTTGTTGAGCAGGCTATGGCCCGTTGTTCTGTGGACGGCTCAAAGTTTTGGTTTAACTGTAACCCTGAAAGCCCCGGACATTGGTTTTATGTGGAATGGATAAAGAAAGCTAAAGAGCGTAATATTCTTTATTTGCATTTTACTATGAATGATAACCTCAGCTTATCTAAGAGAATTAGAGAGCGTTATGAGGGTATGTATTCAGGTGTTTTCTACCGCCGTGATATTCTCGGTTTATGGGTAAAAGCTGAAGGGCTTGTTTATCCTATGTTTGATAGGAGCGCCCACATAGTCAGGAATATACCTGACCGCAGCCCTCGACACCGCTATTATGTGGCGGTTGACTATGGTACTGTAAACCCCTTTGCGGCTGGCTTGTATGATTACAGCCCGTCAGAGCAAAAGGCGGTAATGATAAAAGAGCTTTACTACAAAGGCGGTAGTAATAACCGTGTTGACAATGAGGCTTACTACAAAATGTTGAGTGAGCTTATCGGTGATTATCCGATAGAGTACATAATCATTGATCCGTCAGCTTCGTCAATGATTGAAACAATACAAAAATACGGTGAATTTGCCGTAATTAAAGCTGACAATGATGTTTTGAACGGCATACAGGACGTAACAAAATTCCTTAATGCCGGTGTTCTCTATTTTCACAGGAGCTGCAAAAGCACTTTTGAGGAGTTTGAAACCTACTCTTGGGACGAAGATAAGGTTGAGGATGCCGTTATCAAGGAAAACGATCACAGTATGGACCAACTCAGGTACTTCTGTAGGACAGCGTTACGAAATGAGCTTAAATGGATAGTATAAAGGCGGTGATGAGATGAACTTTTTTACACGCCTATTAAGGAGGTTAAGAAACTTGTTTATAAATAGCTCCGATATTGGCAAAGAATTTGGTGTTGATCTTATCACCTCTGATGATATGAACAACGCCCTAAAGAAATGGGACAACATTTCAACAGGTAAGCCCCCGTGGAAAAATGCGGAGGATGAAATCGACACTGTGAATATGGCAAAGCACATATCTGATACCCGTGCAAAGCTCACTACGCTTGATATTGGTATCGGTATCAGCGGCTCTGTAAGAGCTGATTTTTTACAGACACTTGCAGACGATTTGCTCAAGCGCTTACCTGATAGAATCGCAGAGGCTGACAGGCTCGGCGGTATTATGATTAAATGGAACGGTGAAACATGGGACTACGTGCTTCCGGGCAACTTTGGTATTACAGCTAAGGACGATAACGGAGAAATCGTAGGTGCTATTTTTGCCTCCCACACATCAGAGGGCAAAGCCCACTATACAAGACTTGAGTACCACAGATTTGAGGGCGCTGACGCCAACGGTCCTATTTACGTGGTAACAAACAAAGCCTTCAAAAATCAGATTGAGGGCAATAAGAGTGTTCTCGGCTCACCTGTAAAATTACAGAGTGTTGCAGCTTGGGCGAATATGCAGGATGAGGTTAAAATTTCTAACCTTGAAAAACCGCTTTTTGCCTACTACCGTGTACCCGGTGCAAACACCGTTGACAGCTCCTCTCCTCTCGGTTTATCTGTCTTTGCAAACGCAATTACAGAGCTGAAAGCTATTGATATAGCAATCAGCCGTAAAAATACAGAGGTTGAGGACAGTAAGCACGTTACCTTTGTAGGACAGACCGTTATTCAGAACGCTATCAACAAGGGTATTCAGCTTCCCCGATTTGTTAAGGGCTTAGGTATGGGTATCAATGACGGTGAAACAACTGCAATCCATGAACACGTACCTACTATACAAACAGACGCACGAATTAAGGACATTAACTTCAACTTGTCTATGGCAGGCGTGAAGTGCGGCTTTAGTGAGGGCGTTTTTGTTATGGACGGACAGACAGGCATGATAACCGCAACGCAGGTTGAGTCTGATGACCGTGACACGATCCAAACAATCAAGGCTGACCGTGACGCCCTCAAGGATGCACTTGAGCAGGCATTTTACGGTGCTGACGCTATGATAACTCTGCTTAACCTTGCCCCTCTCGGTGAGTATGAAATCAACTTTAATTTTGGTGATATTACATACAGCTATGAGGAGGACAAAGCAGCGTGGCGTTATTACGCTCAGCAAGGCTGGGTCCCTAAGTGGCTTTACTTCGTTAAGTTTGAGGGTATGAGTGAGGAGGAAGCAAAAGCGCTTACTGCTGAGGCTGCTGAGGCTAACATGGAGCCGGGGCTTTTCGGCGGTAGTGGTACACCTACAAAAACTCCCCCTCAGAAAAAGCCTGAGGACAAAAAAGAAGAAAAGAAAAAGGACGATAAGAAAAAGTAAGGAGGTACTAAGCTATGCTGACACCTCAGGAGCTTTTAGAAATCGTTGACACTTTACACCCACAGCTTGACACTCTCAATGCTTGGATAACTACAGACCTTATAAAACGTCTTATGGCAAGGCTCGGACGTGGTGAGGAGTTTTTACTTACCGGCACGGACCAGTGGCAACTTGAGGTTTACAAGTCCGCAGG
>JBGVGP010000167.1:0-2836 GCA_045121735.1 Acutalibacteraceae bacterium | reverse complement strand
CCTTCAGGGCGGTGCTTCAACACAGTTTGCAGCAGTACCTCTCAACCTTATGAACAAGAACAAAAAGGCTGACTATATCCTTTCAGGCCAGTTCTCAACAAAGGCTTATAAGGAAGCACAGAAGTACGGCGACGTTGTTGCCGCCGCTTCAGGCAAGGACGTAAACTTCTCAAAGATTCCCGAAACAACAAGAGCCTCCTTCCGTGAGGATGCAGACTACGTGCACATCTGCTTCAACAATACAATCTACGGCACAAAGTTCAACTATATCCCCGACACCGGTGATATTCCTCTTGTTGCCGATATGTCCTCCTGCATTATTTCCGAGCCCGTTGACGTAAGTAAGTTCGGTATGATTTATGCAGGTGCACAGAAGAATATGGCTCCCGCAGGTCTTACTATCGTTATCGTTCGTGAAGACCTTATCGGCAACGCTGCTGAAATGACACCCGCTATGCTTGATTACAAGCTTATGGCTGATAATGACTCAATGTACAACACTCCTCCCTGCTATTGCATTTATGTTGCAAAGCTTGTTTATGAGTGGATCAAGGAGCTTGGCGGCCTTAAGGAAATGAAGAAGCTTAACGAGAAAAAGGCAGCCGTGCTTTACGATTATCTCGACAGCCAGGACTACTATATTGCTCCCGTTTCAAAGGAAAGCCGTTCAATGATGAATGTTACCTTTGTAACAGGTGACGCAGACCTTGATAAGAAGTTCGCTTCAGAGGCTGCAGCCGCAGGACTCAAGAACCTTAAGGGTCACCGTAGTGTAGGCGGCATGAGAGCTTCAATTTATAACGCAATGCCTTATGAGGGCGTTGAGGCTCTTGTAGCCTTTATGAAAAAATTCGCTGAAGAAAATCCCAAGGCATAAGGGCATCAGCCTTATTTAAAGGGATAGTGAGGAGACTAAGAGATGAAAATTATCCAGACAATGAATAAAATTGCTCCTGTAGGCCTTGACGAGCTTGACAGAAGCAAATACGCTATTTCAGATACAACAGAAAACCCCGATGCAATTTTAGTGCGTTCAGCAAACCTCAACGCAATGGATTTCGGCTATAAGCTTACTGCTATTGTACGCTGCGGTGCAGGTGTAAATAATATTCCCGTTGACCGTTGCGCAGAGCAGGGCATCGTTGTTTTCAACACTCCCGGTGCTAATGCAAACGGCGTTAAGGAGCTTACAATTGCTGCACTCTTACTTGCTTCAAGAAATATCGTAGGCGGTATCGAGTGGGCAAAGACGCTTGAAGCTGATATTGCAAAGCAGGTTGAAAAGGGTAAGAGCGCCTTTGGCGGCTGTGAAATTCTCGGCAAGACCCTCGGTGTTATCGGTCTTGGCGCTATCGGCGGTATGGTTGCAAACTCAGCAAAGAGCCTTGGTATGAAGGTTATCGGCTGTGACCCCTTTATTACAATTGAGGCTGCATGGCATCTTTCAAGAAACATCAATAAGGCTAATACCTATGATGAAATTTACGAGAATGCAGATTACATCACCCTTCATATTCCTGCAACAAAGGATACAAAGGGTATGATTAATAAGGAAAGCATTGCAAAGATGAAGGACGGCGTAAAGATTATCAACCTTTCACGTGCTGACCTTGTAAACTTTGATGATCTTAAGGAGGCTCTTGAAAGCGGTAAGGTAAGCGCTTATGTTACCGACTTCCCCAACGAGGAAATCAAGGGCTGTAAGAATGCTATTGCAATTCCTCACCTGGGTGCATCAACTGCCGAATCAGAGGATAACTGCGCAGTTATGGCTGCTCACGAGCTTGACGACTTCCTTCAGAACGGCAACATCACAAACAGTGTTAACTATCCTTCAATTTCAATGCCCAGAGTAGCGGACGGCGGCAGACTTCTTATTCTCCACAAGAATGTGCCCAACATCTTAAGCTCAATCACCACTCACATTTCTGCAGAGGGTATCAACATAGACAATATGGCAAACCGTTCAAAGGGCAACTATGCTTGTACTCTTATTGATACACCCGAGCATGCAAGTGATAAGCTTATTGAAAAGATTTCTGAAATTGAAAACATCATCAGAATCATCAAGGTTGATTAAGTTAAAAGCATGAAAAAGCACCCGTTGGGGTGCTTTTCTGTTTACCATTTTATTTCTTCGAGACCGTTCTGCTTGAGAATTTCATTAGCCTTTGAAAAATGTCGGCAGCCGAAAAAGCCTCTTGACGCCGAAAGTGGACTCGGATGTACTGTTTTAAGCTTGTAATGAATCGGGTTGTTGATGAGCATCGCCTTTTTCTGTGCGTGAGCACCCCATAAAAGGAAAACAACGGGTGTTTCCTTTCTGTTGAGCTCACTTATAACTCTGTCAGTAAAGGCTTCCCAGCCGATTTTGCTGTGGCTTGTAGGCTGCCCCTCTCTTACGGTAAGCACGGTGTTAAGAAGAAGCACACCCTGCTTTGCCCATTCGGTAAGCTCACCGTGGGACGGAATCGGCTTGCCGATGTCCATTTCAAGCTCCTTGAAAATATTCTTGAGTGAGGGCGGAGCCTTGACTCCTTTTTTTACCGAAAAGCAGAGTCCGTGTGCCTGACCCTGTCCGTGGTATGGGTCCTGACCTATGATTACAACCTTTGTGTTTTCAAAGGAGGTATATTTAAGCGCATTGAAAATATCGTTCATATGAGGGTATATTTTCTGCGTGGCGTATTCCTGCTTAAGAGTCTGACGGAGATTCTGATAATATGGCTTTGCCCATTCATTTTTCAGAATTTCGTCCCAGTCGTTACCGATATGTACCATAGTGATGCCTCCTTTGTTTTTAATATTATAGCATAAAAAAATATAAATGCAAAGG
>JBGVGP010000166.1:0-1658 GCA_045121735.1 Acutalibacteraceae bacterium | reverse complement strand
CAAGCTTTTCACTTAAGGCTGCAGCGTTTGCAATTACGTCCTTCTTTTCAATTTCTCTGAGAACGCTCTTACCGAAGAAGCCTGCAACATTTTCCATCTCACTTCTTACTGCTGCGTAGTCGTCGGTAAGGTTTGAGTGGCTGCCCTTGGTGTCAACGATAACAAGGCTGTGACCTGACTTTGCAAAATCAAAATCAATAGCGTTGATTACGGGCTTTGAGGTATCCTCAAAGTCAATTGAAACGAAGCCGCCTACTGCACAAGCCATCTGGTCGAGAAGGCCGCAGGGCTTACCGAAATATACATTTTCACTGTACTGTGCAATTTTTGCAATTTCGGGCATAGGCACCTTACCGTCGTTATAAAGGTGGTTGAGAATTGTACCTACAAGCACCTCAAAGGCTGCTGATGATGAAAGGCCTGAGCCTGAAAGCACCTGTGATGATGTTGCTGCATCAAAGCCGCCTGCATTATAGCCGAGCTGCCTGAAGCGTGCAATGATACCTCTTACGATAGCCTGGCTCTTGCCGTATTCCTTTTCATTAGGCTCAAGCTCGCTGCAGTTAACAGTATCCATAGGATAGCCTGCTGATTTTACTCTTACGATACCCTCGTCATTTTTTGATGCAACTGCAATAGCATCAAGGCTGATACCTGCTGCAAGAACAAGACCGTGGTTGTGATCGGTGTGATTACCGCCGATTTCTGATCTGCCGGGAGCAGAGAAAAGAGCAACCTCTCTGTTTGCTGCATTTTCATAAAGTGACTCAAAGTCTGCTGCTACCTTAAGGTATCTTTCGTAGTGACTGCTGAAGGTGTCCTCCTTATAAACTGCTGAAAACTCGTTATCGAGCTGCTTGCCTTCAAGAAGCTTTTTGATTTCGCTGAGTGTTGCCATTTTAAATCAACCTTTCTTTATCTTAATCTGATTTTTTCTTTTTTTATTTCCACCCTCTAATGCACTGCTCAGGCTTAAAAAGATTATACCCGAAAGCATAACATGAGGAATAAAGGGCACTATAAAGCTTGCCGACGCAGGGTCAAACACGTTTCTGCCGATGATTATATATGTAATTGCCTTATAGAGGAAGCCTATAACCGAAATCACAAGAAACCTCCACAAGGGCATATCCGTAGTACCGTAAACACAGCTGACGGAATTTATAGGTATACTCGGCAAAAGTCTTGTTATAAAAAGCACTACGCCCGAGCTTAAATGATTGCTGTCGATTATTTCCTGTATAAACTCATACTTTCGCACAAGCTTTTCGGCATTACCTGCGCCAAAGCGTCTGCCCCACAGAAACTTAAGGGTGAAAAGTATGATAAGACCTATTATATTTATAACAAGTGCGTCGTACCACTTAAAAATAACCGCGCTTGCAACGCATATGCACGAAACGGGAAACCAGGGCATAACCGCCTTGAGAGCATAGTTGACAAGAATAATCAGCACTGCAAGCGGAGTTGCGCCGTAGTTTTCAATCCATATTTCAAAATTTACAAGAGTTTCGGTATATCTGGCGTACCAACGGATGAACGAGTCAGTCTGAAAAACACGAAGCAGTACAAGCAGCGTGAGCACCAGAGAAAAGCAGACAAGCGCCATCAGCCTGAGGGCATATGACCAGGATTTACTTTTGTTCAAATCAATACCC
>JBGVGP010000165.1:0-7408 GCA_045121735.1 Acutalibacteraceae bacterium | reverse complement strand
CTCGGTCAGCGCGGCGGAGTATATACCCCGTGCATTATCTTGGCCTGTCTTATGCGCGTCGGCTCCGATTATCTTAAGCTTATAAGCAGACAGCGTCTTGTTACTATGGCGCTTAAAAACAAGGGTCTTTCAACACTTCAGCGTATAGCTGTTAAAAACGATGCGGTTACCTTTGTTAAAAACACGGTTACAAGCAGCTCTCCCGATATTTTTTACTGCACCGACGCAATGCTTGACACAAGCCTTGCAGAGCCCGAAACCGACACTACAAGGGAAAACAAGTATTTCATTTTTACAATGAGCCTTGTGCTTCTTGCGGCGCTTGTTGTGGGTCTTTTCTTCTTCACAACACAGATGACGGGTCTTAGCTTTGTTACGGCTCTTACCGCTGCGGTATGTGTGCTGCTTCCCGTTATGTATGACCCCTTAAGCAGATTTATTTTCTGGCGTCAGGGCGAAAAGATGCTCGGTCACGGAGCCTGTATTTCAGGCAGAGAGGCTCTTACTCATATAGGAAAATCTGACGGCTTTGTGCTTCAGGCAAGCGACGTTTTTTCCGGTGAGGTTTCACGCTTCAGAAAATCAGCCCTTACAAAAATGTTACAGAACGACAGTGCCGTTTTTGCCGCACTTCTTATAAGAGAGGCAGGCTCGGTGCTTGCACCCTGCTTTGACTCCTTCCTTGAGGAGATGGACATAGTTCTTCCCGAGGTGGAAAATTTCCTTTACGAGGAAAGACTCGGCTATTCTGCCTGGGTGCTTGACCGTAAGGTGCTTGTAGGCAACAGACAGATGCTGCTTAACCATTCCATAAGCGTGCCTACAAAGGAGCAGGAAAAATCCTACGCCAAGGGAAGATATGTAATGTACGTTGTAATTGACGGTGAAATTACAGCCACCTTCCTTGTAGGCTACAAGGTGCATTCCTCCTTAAGAAGATATTCACGTGATTTCAATAAAACGGGTCTAGTGCTTATGCTCAATTCAAGAGAGGCCTTCCTCGATGAGGAGGCAGTTGCGGCAAGACTTTCAATAGACGCCTCCTCGGTGAAAATTCTTTCCTCAAAGGCAATAGCCATTATGGAAAAATATAACAGCCGCTATGACAGACAGGTGCCCACGGGACTTCTCTGTGCAGGTAAAAAGCGCAGTCTTATGCATCTTATTATGGGCTGCTACAATGCAAATGCCACAGACAGATTTATTCTTATTATGATGCTTCTGGGACAGCTTCTGGGCTTCCTTATGCTTGTGCTTTCGGCAATACTTAATATGAAGCTTCTCTTCAACCCCGTTGCTATAGTTGCCTTCAGACTCATATGGAGTGCAATTACTGCCTTTGTTGCGGAGAAGAAGGATAACATATAAATTACATTAAGCTGGTGAAAAACAATGAACGAAATTATAAAAACAGACGGTCTTTATAAATCCTACGGTAAAAAGAGCGTTCTTGAGGGCATTTCCTTCAGCCTTCAGCCCGGTGAAATTGTAGGTCTTCTCGGTCCTAACGGCTCGGGTAAAACCACACTTATCAAAATTCTTACAGGTCTTATCAAGGATCATAAGGGTATAGTTGAAATTGACGGTGAGGCTCCCGGCGTGCATACCAAGAGCGTTGTTGCCTTCCTTCCCGATAAATCCTATCTTCCCGACTGGATGAAGCCTACCGATGCTATCGCATACTTTGCAGATTTTTATAAGGACTTTGACAAGGAAAAGGCAAGTGCTATGATGCAGCGCTTCGGCGTTGATATGAATCAGAGGCTTAAAACAATGTCAAAGGGTCAGCAGGAAAAGGTTAACCTTATTCTTGTAATCTGCCGCAGAGCAAAGGTCTATATTCTTGACGAGCCTCTTGGCGGTCTTGACCCCGCTTCAAGAAGCGCAATACTTGACTTTATACTTGAAAATTACTCAAAGGACGCAACAATCCTTCTTTCAACTCACCTTGTAAATGATGTTGAGCGTATCTTCAACCGTGTGCTTATGATTAACAACGGTAACCTTGTTGTAAACACCACGGTGGAAAAAATAAAAGAAACAGGTAAAAGCGTTGAAGACCTTTTCAAGGAGGTGTTTGCTTATGTTTGGTAAGCTTATAAAGCACGAAATCCGTCACAGCGGAAGATATAATCTTGTAATATACCTTGTTGCTCTTGCAATTACTCTTGTAATGGGCGTTTCACTTCTTACAGAATCCACAGCTCTGGGTACACTCAGCTGCTTTGCAATTTATATAACAGGCTTTGTAACGGTTGTGGTTACGCTCGTATCCGTAATAAAGAATTTTTACGACACTCTCTTTTCGCGTCAGGGCTACCTTTCACTCACTCTTCCCGTAAAGGGCAGTGCGCTTCTTCTTTCAAAGGTGCTCGTTTCATTCTTATGGATTATCGTGGGCTTTCTTATTATGGTGCTCACCTGGGTTTCAATCTTCCTTTATGTAAGACAGCAGACACAGGATGATCTTGATGTTATAAAAATTCTTCTTTTTGATTCCGGTCTTTTCGACCTTCTTCCCTCAGGCGCAGTTATTGCAGAGGTTGTTATAGTTTTTGCCGTAATTGCTCTTACAAAAATTCTTACTTATGTTGCCTATATCTATTTTGCAGTTACCGTTGCAAATACAAGAAGCTTCCAGAATCACCCCAAATTCTTCGGCGGCATAACATTTTTTGCAGTAGTTGTGATTATTTCAAAAATCAGCGGCTTCCTTACCGAAAAGGCTCCAATAACCTTTTTTGTAACAGGCGAAAAGGCATTTTTCGACCTTGTTCCTATGGGCTCGGTTGAAGGCGCCTTTGTCTCCTACGGTGTAGGCGGAACTCTTTTTACAGGTCTTGTTGCACTCGGACTTCTTTTTGCAACAGGCTACATAATTGAGCATAAAGTAAATATAAAGTAACTTAACTGAAAATACGGAGAAGCATTATGAATTTTAAAATTGACGGATTCAACGAATGGCAGAATGAGCCGAAAACAACGGGCATAAATCGTCTTGAATCAAGAGCAACCTTTATGCCTTATGAAAGCCTCGACAAGGCAAAAAAGGGTGAAAAGGAAAAAAGCGGCAGATATTTTGACCTTTGCGGTCAGTGGAAATTCCGCCTTTTCGATACCTGGAGAGATAAAATAATTTCCTTTGCAGACACTGATTTTGACAGCAGTGAATGGGATGAAATCCCCGTGCCCTCATCGTGGCAGATGCTCGGCTACGATTATCCCATTTATGTAAATACACAGTACCCATGGGAAAGAATACAGGAGCCCGAAATGCCCGAGGCTCCTACAGACTACAACCCCGTAGGCTGTTATATTAAAAAATTCACCCTCCCCAAGGGCTTTAAAAAGGACAGGGTTATCCTCACCTTTGAGGGTGTAGAGTCAGCATTTTACCTTTATGTCAACGGCGTACGCTGCGGCTACAGTGAGGGCACCTTCAGAAGAAGTGAGTTTGACGTAACAGAATATCTTACCGAGGGCGAAAACAACATAAGCGTTGAGGTTTACCGCTGGTGTACAGGCAGCTGGCTTGAGGACCAGGACTTCTTCCGCCTTTCGGGTATTTACAGAGAGGTTTACCTTTATACCACTGCAAGGCAGTATGTAAAGGACTTTACCCTCAAGGCTCTGCCCGATACAAAAAACTACAAAACAGGTGACGTTGAGCTTGATGTTATTCTCGGTGACAGCAGCTATACCGAGGCAGAAATGACCGTTTACGATGCTGACAGCATTGTTGTTGCAACCGATACTGTAACTGCAGAAAAGGGCGGTAAGGTGAGCCTTACTGCGGCAATTCCCTTTATTGAGCTTTGGAGCGCAGAAAAGCCCTACCTTTATAACGTAGTGCTTCTTCTTCGTGATAAGGCAGGAAACGAAATTGAATATGTAAGCTGTAAAACAGGCTTCAGACATATTGAAATCAAGGACAGCGTCCTTTACTATAACGGCAAGAGACTCCTTTTAAAGGGTACAAACCGTCACGAATTTTCCTGTGATACAGGCCGTGTTATTTCAAAGCAGCAGATGATTGAGGATATCCTCATCATGAAAAAGCACAACATCAATGCGGTGCGCACCTCTCATTATCCCAATCAGCCCTTGTGGTATCAGCTTTGTGACGAGTACGGTCTTTACGTTATTGACGAAAACAATCTCGAAAGCCACGGCACACGCTTTATGGGTGAAAAAACACCTCTTATCCCCGACGGTATGGAGATGTGGACACCCTCGTGTATGGACAGAATTGAGTCCCTTTATCAGCGCGACAAGAATCATCCCAGTATTGTTATCTGGTCATTGGGTAACGAGTGCAGCGGCGGTGGAAACTTCCTTAAAATGCACGATTACTTAAATGAAATTGACCCCTCCAGACCCGTGCATTACGAGTCAATATGGGATAAGGCTCATTTCGACTTTGATAAAAATGTTACAGACATTTATTCACAGATGTATCCTATGCCCTGGGACCTTGAAAGGGATATGCAGGAGCATCCCGAAAAGCCCTGGATGCTTTGCGAATTCTCCCACGCTATGGGCAACTCCGTCGGCGGTAACTACCGTTATATGGAGCTTATGGATAAATATCCCGGCTTCTTCGGTGTTTTTGTATGGGACTTTGTTGACCAGGGTGTAAGAAAGACCCTCCCTGACGGCACAAGCTTTATTGCCTACGGCGGTGAAAGCGGTGAGTTTACTCACGACGGCACCTTCTGTGCAAACGGTCTTGTTTTTGCCGACAGAGAGCTTACTCCCGCGATTAAGGAAATCAAGCGTCTTTATCAGAATATACGCTTCAAGACCGTTGACGCGGAAAAGGGCATTATCGACATTCAGAACGATTTTCTTTTCACCAACCTCAACGAGTATAATCTCCATTGGCAGGTTATCAGCGCCAACAGAGTTATGGACAGCGGTGACCTTGTTACGGATATTGCTCCCGGTCAGGCAAAGCGTATACAGCTTGATATTGACAATATACCCGACGGTGAATGGTATCTTAACCTCTTCTATGAGCTTAAGGAAAACACCTCATGGGCAAAAATCGGTCACAAGATAGCAAAGCATCAGCTTGTTATAAATGAATATGAAAATAAAAAGACCGACCTTATCGGAAAGGCTATGGAGGTAAAGACCAACTACGGCTCCGTTATTATTTCCGGCGGTGACCTTACCGTAAGCTTTTCAAGAAGAAACGGAGCCCTTTACTCAATCAACAAGGGCGGCAGGGAGCTTCTTAAGGGCGACCTTAAGCTTAACTTCTGGCGCGCACTTACAGATAACGACAGAGGCAACCGTCAGGAGGTACGCTGCGGTGCATGGCGCAAGGCAGGTCAGTACACATGGATGGGCATACAGTCAACCGAAAATGAGGGCAAGCAGGTAAAGGTAAATGTAGATTTTACAGTGCCCGTGCTTCCCGAGGCAAGAGGCAGGCTTGTTTATACCGTAACAAGCAAGGGTATACATATTGATTACAGCATCAGCGTTCCCCAGGGACTTCCTGAGCTGCCCGAAATTTCAATGATTCTTCCCCTTGAAAGAGATGCATACACAGACCTTGAATATCTCGGCAGAGGCCCTCACGAAAACTACATTGACCGTAACACTGCTGCAGACATCGGTCTTTATAAAACAAAGCTTGACGCTCTTTATGTAAACTATCAGAAGCCGCAGGAATACGGTGAAAGAACAGGTGTCAGAAAAGCAACTCTCAAGGGCGACAGCAAAATTACCTTTGAGGCAGATAAGGAAATAGAGCTTAATGCTTCACCATATACTGCATATATGCTTGAGGAGGCTGCCCATAAGCACAATCTTCCCGAGGGTGATACCCTTTATGTAAGGCTCATTCTCCGTCAGATGGGTGTAGGCGGTTATGACAGCTGGGGCTCACATGCCCTTGAGGAGCATAAAATTTTTGCAATGAACGACTATAGCTACGGCTTCAGTATTATTCCGCAGTAAAGGAGATAAATGCTATGAAAAAGACCTACGGTGAACCCCTTGCCGCATTCTGTGCGGTTGCAACTCTTATCGTTTTAAGATGCACTGTAAAGCGTATGGTTAAAAAATATTCAGGTGTTAAATTATAATGGCAGATGTAAAAGCAAAAGCTAAAAAGACAAAAAAATCAAACACTGATAAAAGACCCTTGCCGCCTAAAAAGGTCGGCAAGGGTAACGGCTGTGCCCTTTATAAAAAATGCGGCGGCTGTCAGCTTCAGAATATGAGCTACGACGAGCAGCTGAGTTTCAAGCAGGTAAAGGCAATTAAAAATCTCGGGCGCTTCTGCCATGTTGATGAAATAATCGGTATGGAAAATCCGGTGCACTACCGCAACAAGGTTCAGGCCGCCTTCGGCTACAGAAACGGCAGAATTATTTCCGGCGTTTATCAGTCATCAAGCCATAACATTATTCCCGTTGACGAGTGTCTTTTAGAGGATAAGCTTGCTGACAGCATTATTGTTACTGTAAGAAAAATGCTTCCCAAATATAAGCTTACTTCCTACAACGAGGATACGGGCAGAGGCTTTCTCAGACACGTGCTTGTAAAAAGAAGCTTTCATACGGGACAGACAATGGTGGTGCTTGTTTCGGGCAGACCTCTTTTTCCTAAAAAGGACGAGTTTGTAAAGGAGCTGCTTTCAAAGCACAGCGAAATCACAACGGTTATCCATAATATAAACGCAGCGAAAACAAGCCTCGTATTAGGTGAAAAGGAAACCGTGCTTTACGGCAACGGCTATATAGAGGACATCCTTTGCGGTAAAACCTTCCGTATTTCGGCAAAGTCCTTTTATCAGATTAATCCCACCCAGACCGAGGTGCTTTATAATACGGCAGTTGATTTTGCAGCTCTTACCGGCAAGGAGAGGGTGCTTGACGCCTACTGCGGCACGGGCACTATCGGTATTGTAGCCTCCGATAAGGCAAAAGAGGTAATCGGTGTTGAGCTTAACGAGCAGGCAGTGCGTGATGCAAAGGTAAATGCAAGGCTCAACGGCACAGAAAACATCCGCTTTTTTGCTGCCGATGCAGGTAAGTTTATGGTTGAAGCTGCAAAGGCCAACGAAAAATTCGACCTTGTTTTTATGGACCCGCCGCGAGCAGGCAGTGACCTCAGCTTCTTAAGAAGTGTTGTCACCCTTTCTCCCGAAAGGATAGTTTACGTTTCCTGTAACGTGGAAACCCAGGCGAGAGACCTCACCTACCTTTGCAAAAACGGCTACAGGGTAAAGAAAATTCAGCCCGTTGATATGTTCCCGCATACCAATCACGTGGAAAGCGTAGTTCTGCTTTGCCGTGGCAAGCAGAACAAGTGATATAAATTCCTTTGGAATTTGCGATATATCTGCGACACGGTATATTACTTCGTAATACGGTATGTTCCCTTCGGGAAC
>JBGVGP010000164.1:0-6103 GCA_045121735.1 Acutalibacteraceae bacterium | reverse complement strand
ACTTGAAGGAGAAAACTTCTTTGTTCAGTTAATAGCAAGGCTTGTTATTATCGGTGTTCTGTTAGGTATTGTTGATGAGGACTACTTCAACAGATTATTTGATGACACAACACCTGACAACAACACAAGCACAGATACCGATACAGGTGCTGATTCTGACACAGGTGCAGATACAGACAACAACACACCCGATATCAACGACGACAACACAAGCACTGACTGGGAAGACGGAACAGAGCTTATGCTTCACCCCTCACAGTCGCTGCCTATTGCAGACCCTGACGGAACAATAACCAGCCTCAAGGTAACAAAGGAGCATTATGATGGTTTGTGGGAAAATAATTACGGAAGACCTGTTCCTCAGATGTACAGATACAAAATAGAAATTGAAGGCACTGTAACCGACACCTTCGATGGTGGATATTTAGAATTGCAGTACTACTCAACTACTAACCTTAAGCTTGAAGATACTCGTTGGTATAATATTAACGATTACAAATATAGTAATATAGATTGTAAAGTAACATACAACAGTGATACCAAGACTTTTTATTGTGTATGTTATCAATATAATATGTTTGAAGATTTCGACAGCTTCTATATAGCAGAAGCATCTCTCTATGGCAACTCCGGCTCCAGTTCTTCCGGAAGTTGTAACGACTGCTGTAACACTGAAGACCTTTATGCCTTTGAAGATATTTTATAAGAACTCTTAACAATTAAATAAAACGCATAAAAACAGGCACGGAAATAATCCGTGCCTGTCGTTTTGTTTTTTAAAAAATCAGGGAAGGTCGTCCTCGTTCTCAAGGTTGTGCCATACGTTCTGTACGTCATCGTTATCCTCAAGCATATCAAGAAGCTTGCCCATACACTTGAGATCGTCGGGATCCGAAAGAGCTGTTTCTGTGTTGGGAATGTATTCCACCTCAGCAGAAACGAATTTGTAGCCCTTTGAATCGAGATCGTCACGTACTGCACCGAGATCGTTGGGCTCGGTACGAACAACGTAAACATCCTCTTCATCTGTAAGGAAGTCTACTGCACCTGCTTCGAGTGCATCCTCCATAAGCTGATCCTCGTCAATGTCTTCCTTTTCAATTACGATTACACCGTAGCGTTCAAACATAAAGGAAACACAGCCCTGCTGACCGAGGTTACCCTTGTTCTTATCAAAGTAGTGGCGCATTTCACCTGCTGTACGGTTACGGTTATCGGTAAGAGTTTCAACGATAACAGCGATACCTGAAGGACCGTAGCCCTCATACATAATTGCCTCGTAGTTTGCGCCGCCTGCTTCACCTGATGCCTTCTTGATGATTCTTTCGATATTATCGTTAGGAACGTTGTTTGCCTTTGCCTTTGCAATAACGTCCTTAAGCTTTGAGTTTGAAGCGGGGTCAGGGCCGCCGTCACGAACAGCAATTGAAATTTCTCTGCCTATCTTTGTGAAAATTTTTGCTCTTGCACCGTCAGTTTTTTCCTTTTTTCTTTTGATGGTGCTCCATTTTGAATGACCTGACATTTAATTCACCAATCCTTTAATATGATATAAATACAACTTAAATACTTTATCACTTTTATCCTGTTTTGTCAAGATATTATCATAAACGGTGGAAGCGTGAGCCGGCAGGCAGAAGCACCTTGAAGGTGATACCTGTTGTGCCGAAGGCAACGGCACGGATTTTACCCCTGTGCCTTTCGGCAATTGCCTTTGCAACGGAAAGACCTATGCCGTAGCCACCCGTTTCTCTTGAGCGCGAGGAGTCCGCACGGTAAAAGCGGTCAAAGAGTCTTGAAACCGTTGTCGGGTCAATGCTTTCACAGGTGTTGAAGCAGTCAATGCATATATTCTTACCGCTTCTGTAAAGGCTTACCTTTATTGTTCCCGCATCATCGGAATACTTGAGAGCGTTGTCACAAAGGATTGAAACAAGCTGAATAATCTCCTCCTGACATCCGTAGAACTTAAGGTCGGGCGCCGCTGTTACATCAAGATTCTTGCCGTCATGCTTTGCCTTTGTTACAAAGGAATCCACAACCTCGGATACGGTCTGACTTATGTTGAAGCTTTCCTTCTTCTTATCGTCCTGCACCTCGTCAATTTTTGAAAGGTTAACAAGATTTTTAACAAGGACACTCATGCGCTGTGTCTGATTTTTAATGCTTGTCAGCCACTCACTTTCGCCGTCCGTAAGCTCAATTACCTCGGCATCGGCAGAAATAATTGCAAGGGGCGTTTTAAGCTCATGACCTGCATCGGTAATAAACTGCTTCTGCTTTTCAATTGCCTGCGCTACGGGGCGAACTGCCATTTTACAGAAAAGTATTACGGGAATAAGCACAACGATAAGGGTAAAAAGGCCCACAAAAATTGATATTGTAGCAAGCCTTGCCGTTGAATCAAATTCCTTTTGTGCGTCAATGAAAACATAAAACTGACTGTTACCCGTATCGGTGTAATAATATCTGTACACACCTAAAAGACCGAAGCCCGGCTCGGCAGTACGGTAAATATGACTTGCGTAATCATAAGCCATCTGGTCTGTAACGGCAGCAATGTGCTCCGTAGACATTTTTATTACACGCTCACCCGACATTTCAACCATAAAATATCTTGTGGAATAAGGCGTTTCAATATTAAATTCAATAGGTGCAAAGGGCTTGAAGAATCCGCCGAGATCATCGGGGGGCTGATTTCCGAAACCGTCAGGCAAGGAGCCGTTGTTATCGGCAATAAGCTTGAGTGTTTCACAAAGCTCTGTATCACGCTGATAGATATTAGCAACATTAACGGCAAAAAGCTGAACAATCAGAAGAAAAGACAGAGCCGTCATTGCAATGAGCACAAATCGTCTTTGCAGTTTTTTCAGCATTTCTTTTCCTCCAGAGTATAGCCGACGCCTCTTACTGCCTTAATTTCAATGTTTGCCTCAAGAGTAGTAAGCTTTTTTCTTAAATATGATATATATACCCATACAACGTTTATTTCCGCCTCAGTTTCATAGCCCCAGATATGCTCCATAAACTGCTCGGTCGATATAAGTCTGCCCGCATTGGAAAGAAGCATTTCCATCATCTGGAATTCCTTGTTGCCGAGTCTGAGTGCCTCCTTGTCGGTACAAAGCTCAAAGGTTTCACGGTTAAGTGAAACGTTACCGAAGGAAAGCAGGTTAGGTGAAAATTCACTTTTTCTTCTTGTAAGGGCACGGAGTCTTGCGAGAAGCTCACCCATTGCAAAGGGCTTTGTAAGATAGTCATCAGCACCTGCATCAAGACCTGTTATTTTATCCTCAAGCTCACTTCTTGCCGTAAGAATGATAACGGGAGTATCAATCCCCTGCTCGCGCAGCCTTTTAAGCACGTCAAGTCCGTTCATTTTAGGCATCATAAGGTCAAGGATTATGGCATCGTAATTTTCGCAAAGGCCGTAATCAAGGGCGTCCTGACCGTTGTAAACGGCGTCTGCAGAATAGTTGTTATGCTTAAGCACGGCGCAAAGAGCCTTTGAAAGCTCTCTTTCGTCCTCGGCAAGTAAAATACGCATATATAATCCGTCCTTTCTTTTTATAATTTTAACACAAACAATTATAATAAAGCAACATAAATAAATTTATATACGTATGATTTTAAAGCACAAACTTTAAAAAGCCTTAAAAAATCAGCAGTTATAAAACTGCTGATTTTTATTAGCATTATTCACCTACAGGCTTTGTTGTAAGGGTGTTATATACAAGTCTGCCCATTTTAGCCTTACCGAAATATGACACACCGTCACCAAAGCACATAACATTTTTACTGTTACGGCACTTATCCCAAAAGAGCATGCCTTCACCGTTGGGATTGCCGCTTCTTACGAAATTACAAAGGTAGGAGGACATAACGTCGCTTAATAAGAAATCGGCCTGTGTCGTCGGTCTCCAGCAATTTTCGAGCGTACCGAACCAATACCATAAATCACTGCTGTGCCAGGCCCCCTTGTTGTCACCGGGAAGCATACGCTCAAAAAGCCACATATAAGCGCCGTTTTTCCTTGCCCATTTGCTTGTCATAGAATAAAGCACGGCAGGAGCCATATCGTGGCTTGTGGAGCCTACCATATAGGGAATGCTTTTAACCTCGGGCTTATCCTTGATGATAATTCCGTCCTTTACGGGCACGGCAGACATAGCAGAGCCCTTGACCTTTTTCCACTCACAAAAAAGCACCTCGGGAGAAACCCTTCTGAAATCCTCAAGACTTTCTGCACCTGTGTTTTTCATAACCTCTTTCCAGAAGTCATATTTCTTTTCGGGCGAAGATGTCATAAAGGAGCCCATACCCACACCGCTTGACATAACTGCCGAACGGAAAAGTCCGTCGGTATAATCACTCTGACAAAGGTGCTGAACGCTCATTGCACCGGCGCTCTGTCCCATAATAGTTATTTTTTCACCGTCACCGCCAAAGGCAGCAATGTTCTTCTTTACCCATTTTATAGCGGCAATCTGGTCGTAAAGACCGTAGTTGCCTGTGTGACCTGCTTCCTTTTCAAGCTCAGGAAGACAGAGGAAGCCCATAGGCCCGAGACGGTAGTTTACGGTTACCGCAACAACGCCTTTTTTTGCCCATACGGGGCCGTCAAAGTGCTTTTCGTGACCGCAGCCACCGGTAAAGCCTCCGCCGTGAATGTATACAAGAACAGGCAGTCTGCTCTCCTTGGTTGCATTCTCGGGGGTGCGGATATTAAGGAAGAGACAGTCCTCGTCATAGGTATAGCTTTCACCCTTACGGAACTCGTTATAATAAAATATCTTGCCCGGATTTTCCTCTTCGTTGTAAAAGGCTCTTGGCTGATATGAGCAGTTACCGTAGGCCGTTGCATCGTAGACGCCCTCCCAGAAGGTAACCTCCTCAGGGTAGGTCCATCTTTCACAGGTAGCGTAGCGTATACCCTTGAAGTCGGCATAGCCGTCAGCAACCGTGCCCTTTATTTCACCGCAGGCAGTTGTAATGATTTTATTCATAATCACTGCTCCTTCTGGGCTCTTTTGAATTCGTCAATTTTATTCTTTGTTTCACTGTCCATATTCCAAAGGAACTTAAAGGCTGCCCATGAGCCAAGAACAAAAATACCGGGCAGAAGCACTGCAATAATCTTGATGCCCGAAACGGTGGTAGCTGACTGCACTGCAAGGTCAGCATTGTAGCCTGTCCAGCCGAGCATAAGAACAGTTGCAGAGTTACCGATAGTCTGACCTACACGGCGTGAAAGGTTGAAGGTGCCGTAGATTGAGCCCTCTGTTCTTTTGCCTGTAATCATTTCGTTGTAATCGATAGCCTGGCTTACAAGACCCCACTGCATATAAATGGATACGCTTGCAAGACCCATAGCACAGTTGCTTACTACCATATGAACATAGGGGTTAACGTCTGTAATCATATGAAGGCCGAAAAGTGCTATATACATAAACGCGCCTACAAGAAGACCGAAGCGGATAAAGCGTTCAAGACCGAATTTTTTAGCAAAGAAGGGACCACCGAGAAGAGTTACCATCATAAAGGGAGCAGAAACGATTGAGCCGTATGTAACAAGCTTAAGGTCATCGTAAACTGCAGAGAACATATAGTTTGTGATGGTATTGCTTACATACTGCATTGTGCAGATGCAAAGGCCGTGGATGCAAAGAGCAAGGAAGGGTCTGTTAACACGGAAAACATTTAGAATATCAGAAACCTTAATGTTCTGCTGCTCCTGATTTTCCTGCAATTCAACTGTTCTTTCTTCAGTGAATGCATAATGGCCGAGGCACATTACAAAGCCGATTACGGCACAGATGGCTGCACCGAGAGCATAGCCCTTTGAATTTGTCTGGCCGTATTTATCAATAAGCATAGGCATAAGCACAACGGGAATAGCGTTACCAACTGCAGAGCCGAAGCCGCGAGCAGAAGAAAGGGTTGCTCTGTCCTTATCGTTATCTGCCATAGCAGATAAAAGCGAGCCCATAGGAATATTGAACATAGTATATGCGCCCTCGTAGATTATCTTAAGACCGAAAAGCACACAGATAAGAGAAAGGCCCTCAAAAAGTGAAGGCACTGACCACAGAGCAATAAAGCT
>JBGVGP010000163.1:0-2053 GCA_045121735.1 Acutalibacteraceae bacterium | reverse complement strand
ACGTTTATTTACTTTCATAAGGTCCTGCACCTTCCAAAAAGTAGAGTCATCAACAATGCGTGGCATACCGCCCTCAATGCGTTTGTCCTGATAGATGTAAACCCCGGTGTATTTTTCGTTGGTAAGGACTGAGTAAAGGCTGTTTTTAGAAAACGGTTTACCTCTACGGTTACGGAGTCCTAAATTGTTCAAGTGGTTTACTATTTCAATAATCGTACTGCCTGAGGCGTACATATCAAATATCAGCTTTACAGTAGGCGCTGTATCAGGATCAAGGATAAATTTCTTATCAGGTCCCGTTAGATAACCCATAGGACGGTTGCCGCCTGTGCATTGGCATTTCTCAGCACTTTCAGCAAGGCCTCTTCGTATGTTCTGAGAGAGCTGCAAGCTGTAATACTCTGCAAAACCCTCAAGCACACTTTCAAGGATAACACCTTCAGGAGTGTTTGGGATTGTTTCTGCAACATACTCTACCCGGACACCGTTCTTTTTGCACTTCATTTTGTTAAGGGCAATTTCCTCACGGTTACGTCCGAAGCGGTCAACTTTCCATAAGATGATAACACCAAATTGTCCTTTGGCGGTATCTCTCAACATCTTTTGGAATTGTTCTCTGTTATCCGTCCTACCACTCTTAGCCCTGTCAATGTACTCTTGCACAATCGTGTAGCCGTGTGAGGCAGCATACTTGTGAGCCTCTGAAAGCTGGCCCTCAATGGATTGTTCACCCTGACTGTGTGAGGAATATCGGGCATAGACAACAGCAAGTTTTTCTATATTGTCAGTTGGTAATTGTTTCTGTTTTTTCATATTAGCCCTCTTTATGCTCTCCGTTCTGCGGAGGGCTTTTTTTTATTTTATACCGGCAAGCAATTTCACACCGTTTTCGGCAGCAAGTGTTTCAGCCGCTGATGTAAATGTGCTGTTTGTTATAACCATTGCTTCAGAACAGCCGTAGTGGGCTTTTCCGGCATACGCCTCTTGCACAGCAGAAATTCCTACAGGCTGAGAGTAATACTTACACTGTATAGCGTATTTCTTACCGTGTTTGTGAGCCGTTATATCTATGCCGTAGTCACCTGAAGCCTGAGTCACTTTTACTCCCCAATAGCCTTTTCGTTTGAGGTAAGCAGCAACTCTGTGTTCGTACTCAACTCCTGTTAGTGGTTTATCTTTTGCAAAGGGCAATTTTATTAACTCCCATAGAAAAGTAAACACACCTATAAGGAATGAGCCGCAAAGCAATACGGCTAAATAGATTAAGTAGAAAGGAAAAGTAATCACGGTCCACAAGCAACCTTTGTTTTTAGGTTTGCAATACCGCATTATTTTTTCTCCTTTAAGCCCTCAGCATAAACAATGAGTTTTGCCTGCTCAATTACGCTGAGCTGACCGAAAATGTTAAGTAATTCAACCTCTTGCTCAGACAGTTTTCTCTCAGAGCCGTTGATGATTGTTACAGGTGCGTGGGTGTGACCTATGATACCGTGGTTGTCATTTACTGTCATAGTTGGCTCACTCATAAGCTGATCTACAGTTACGTCAAAATAATCAGCTAACATCTTGAGTGTCTTTCCTCTTGGCTGTGAGCCTTTACGCCAACCTGCGGTAGTTGCGTTTGAAAGGCCCAGCTCCTGACCGAGGGCTGTAACAGATATACCTTTTTCGTGACAGAGCCTCTGAATGTTGTTAAAAAATGTCATGTTTACTTCGTGAGTTACAGATTCCATAATTACCTCCGTACCACCCTAAAACAGACGAAAACCGAACATCATAAAATAAAACCGAACTTTTTTCAAAATTTGTATTGACAAAGTCGGTAATGTTCGCTATAATATAGTAAACCGAACATAAAAAGAGCGCAAAAATAACGCCCCTGCGGTTTTCGGTTTCCGCAGCAGTAGGTGTAGTGTTATTAAAGTTTTGTTGGCACTGAACATTATAGCACTATACCGAACAAAAGTCAAGAAAAGGAGGTATTTTTGTTTGGAAAAGTTTTATAGCTGTGAGCAGATAGCAGAGCGTTACGGCGTCCACGTGGTTACAGTAT
>JBGVGP010000162.1:0-11468 GCA_045121735.1 Acutalibacteraceae bacterium | reverse complement strand
ATCTCTGTAATTGCTGAATGTAAGTGTAGGTGAAGCTGTGCTTGCATCTGTGCCTACAGCGTGAGGTGCAGCGGTAACTGAAAACATCATAATTACTGCTAAAACAATTGCTATAATCTTTTTCATTTTTATATCCTTTCTTCATTTATTTCGTGTGAATATGTATTTCTCCTTTACCTCCTTAAAAACAAAAAAGTGTGTGCCAACCGAAATCAGCACACACGAAAAATGCAGACTCGATTTAGCTACCACACCAAAAATATATTTCACTCTACGAGAAATGAGGAAATAGAAGTCAGCATTTTTACCAAAGTAAAAAACACCCACTCCTCGTAGAAAAGTAAAGATATTATATTTTTGATGTGGTAGCTTTATTATATCAAATCAAATTCTACTATTCAAGTGTTTTCAAAAAATCACAAAAACAGAGCAGGCATCCTCACTTTACGGTGAAAATACCTGCTTTAATGCTTCTTATTTTATTATTTGCTTATCACTTCTGCCGACTGTGTTTCCTTAAGGGGATGAGCCTTGACTGCCTTTGTAAAGTTAACAATAAACAGGAATACCTCAATAAGTGCAATAGGAATCATTTCCATAAGTGCGCTTTTGCCTACAAATACAAAAATAACAACAAAGGTCATAAGTATTGCTACGGTGCAAAGAGCAAGGGCTGTAAACTGCTTGTGCGCCTTTCTGTTTTTAAGGAAGAACAGAAGTATGGGTGCAGCGGTAAGTGCTATGAAAACGCCTGTTGCTATCCAGTGGGCAATTCTCTTGGGATTCCAGTCTTCGATGCTGTGTCCGAGGGTAATGGCAATTAAAGCCATTGAGATAAAGGCAAGAACGCAGAGTGTATTGAAAAACTTGCTTTTATAGCTGAATTTGCCGTACATATACTGTGTATTTGCAATTATGCTGCCCGAGGTAAGGATGCCCCATATCCAGAAGTAGATTTTTCTGTCCTCACATAAAAGTGAAAGTGTGCCCACCTCTGATGCAGGGTTGTTGCCCCAACAGAAGGGGAGAACAAGCCCGTATACAAAGGCTGCAGCAAGAAATCCGATACAAAATGCTTTTGAAGCAAAAATATTCTTTTTCATTTTTATACCCCTTTTTATTCAGCCTTGGCTTCTTCCTTTGCCTTGCGGATTACGCCAAGAACCTCTTTTTCGTTGTAGAATGCAAATACAGCAACTGCAGCAAGGCAGATAATACCGCCAACAACAGCTGAAAGCATAAGACCTGTTCTGCCTACGTTTTCACCGCTTAATGCACCTACTGCAACAAGTGAGGGAACAACCATTGTAGCAAGTGATGTGCCCATCTTTGTGATGAAGCTTCTTGCTGCGCCGAAGATACCCTCCTGATTAACACCGCTTGTGATGGTATCGTACTGAATAACGTCACTCATCATTGAGCCGGGAAGCACGTTGAGCACTGCAAAGGGGAAGGAAACAACAAGTGCAAATGCAATAGCAATTGTCATGCTGTTGCCGGGAATTTTATCGCAAAGGCAGATAACGAATTCACTAAGGGCAAAAATTGTACAGCCTGCAATCATAGGTATCTTCTTGCCCTTGTTCTTTGCCCATTTACCGATAAAGGGATAAAGAGCAAGTGAGCCTACAATTGAGGTAGCCATAATGATGATTGACTGCTCCTCGGGAATATTCATAAGGCTTGTTATGTAGTACATGATACATGCCTGGAAGAAGGACATACCTGTGCCCTCAAGAAGCTGACCTATTGTGAGAACAACAAAGTGCTTGTTTTTGAAGGCGTGCTTAAGTGACTGTGAAAGTGAAATCTGAGGAATAACGGAATTCACATAATCCTTTTCTTTGATGGTAAAGCAGGGCACGAAAAGAAGAATCACACCGATGAAGGTGAAGACTGCAAAGGTTGCTCTCCATGCCATAAGGGGTGAGAGGCTGAAGGCACTTTTCATAAGTGAAACAATTGCGGTGGTTGCATAACCGAGCATACTACCTGTTACAAAGAAAAGTGAATGCATTGTGTAAGCGCTTACTCTCTTTTCGGGCTCCTTGATCATTTCGGGTAAAAGAGCATTGTGGGGAATCATATAAAGGGTATAGAAAATGTAGTAAAGCCAGATGAATGCGCCTACCCAGATGTTGTTGAGCATACCCGGTGTGTCAGAGGGTGTCCAGAAGATAAGCAGTGAGGAAAGAGCAAAGGGCAGAGCAAACTTTTTCATATAGGGGATTCTTCTGCCATTCTTGTTTTTGCTTCTGTCAGTAAGGCTTGCAACAAGGGGGTCTGTGCCTGCGTCAATAACGTGACCTACAGCCTTGATAAAGCCTATAACGGTAAGTATGCCGAGGAAAACCGTACCCTGAGTAATGAGGGTGGGAAGTCCCGAGCTTTCCGTGGGCTGATAAAAGTAGATAAGATAGTTGTTCAGCATTGTTGTAAAAAGACCTACTGCAAACTGCGGAAGGCAGAACTGAACGATGGTTTTGGTTGTAACCTGTTTCATTTTTTTACATCTCCTTAAAGGGTTTTGTAACATTATACCTTTATGTGTAAGAAAAAACAATAAGCTAAAGGAACAAATTGCACAATTTTATTTTGGTCTTTTTGTCAGTATAACAGAATTCTCTTTTTTCTATTTATTTATAATAATTATTGATGTATAATGTAGCAGGAAAATTATGAGGAGGAATACATAAAATGGCAAGAAACCACGAAGTAACCGAAAGAAAAAATCTTCTTAACCCCGACGGCACCTTAAGAGAGCCCGGCTGGTCAAAATCACTTGTGCAGACCTATAACAGAGAGGATATAGCCGCCCCTAAGTTCAGAATCAAGGAGTGGGACTATTATCTTATACTTGCAGATAAGCACGCAGTTGCATTCACTCTTTCCGATGACGGCTATATCGGTATGCAGTCTGCATCACTTCTTGTTTTCGACGAGAAGAAGCCCTGGGAGCAGACAAGCTCAATTCTCAACTTCTTCCCTATGGGCAAGTTCAAGCTTCCCCGTACCTCCGATGCAGGTGACATCAAGTATCACGATAAAAAGCTTGACCTCGAATTCCTTGTAAAGCCCGGTGAAAGAAGAATCGTCGGTGAATACAGACAGTTCAAGGACGGCAAGACCCTTAAGGTTGACATTACTCTTTCACAGCCTCCTATGGATACAATGGTTATTGCAACTCCCTGGAAGGAAAACAAAAAGGCATTCTATTATAATCAGAAAATCAACTGCATGCGTGCTTCGGGCTATGCTGAATTCGACGGTGTAAGATATGAATTCAATTCCGAAACCGACTTCGGTACCCTTGACTGGGGCAGAGGCGTGTGGACATACGATAACACCTGGTACCGGGGCAGCGGTAACGCAGTAGTAAACGGTAAGCCCTTCGGCTTCAATATCGGCTACGGCTTCGGTGACACAACAGCCGCTTCAGAAAATATGCTTTTCTATGACGGCGTTGCTCATAAGCTTGACGATGTTACCTTTAATCTTCCCGCTAACGGAAGCTATACAGACCCCTGGACCTTTACCTCAAGCGACGGACGCTTTGAAATGGATTTTGTACCTGTTATTGACCGTGCTGCAAAAATAAGCCTTAAGCTTATTGAAACAGACCAGCATCAGGTATTCGGCAGAATGAGCGGTAAGGCAACCCTTGACGACGGCACCGTGCTTGAAATCAAGGATGTAATGTGCTTTGCCGAAAAGGTAAGGATGAAATATTGATTTATATAAAAATTGGAGGATGAAATTATGAAGGTTTTAGTAGTAGGCGCAGGTGCTATAGGCGGTACCGTTGCAGTTCTTCTTAAGGAGCAGGGCTACGATATCAGAATCAAGTGCCATATTCCCGAAATCAAGGAGCTTATTGAAAAGGAAGGCTTTTATCTTCACGGCGCAAAGGGTGAGCATCACGTAGACTTCAAGTGCTACCATGAGGTTTCAGAATTCGGTGATGAAAAGTTTGATATTATCATCATTGCAACAAAGTATGCACACGTTGAAGCTTCAGCAAAGCTTATTCTTCCCTATCTTGCTGAAGGCGGTATTATTGTGGGTATGCAGAACGGTATCCTTACCGAGCAGCTTGCAGAGGTTGTAGGCAGAGATAAGGCTGTAGGCTGTATGATCGGCTTCGGTGCTACAAGAAATGCCGATAACGACGTTACAATGACAAGCCTTGGTGAATACTATGTAGGTATGCTTGACGGCAGAACAAACAAGAACCTTGAAGAGTTTGCAAAGATGCTCAGCAACGTTGTTCCTGCACAGGTAACAATGGAAATCAAGTCCCGTCAGTATTCAAAGCTTATCATCAACTCCTGCATCAACGCTGTTGCAGCTATCACAGGTAAAAAGCTCGGTGAAATCCTTAAGGATAACAGAGCAAAGGACGTTTTCCTCAACATTGCAAGAGAGGGTATGGCAGTTGCAAAGGCAATGAATATCAAGGTGCCCAAGTACGGTCTTGTGCTTGAATACAGAATGCTTGCTCTCGGTAACAACAAGCCCTACAATGCTCTTTGTAAGTTTGTTGTAGGTATCGTAGGTAAGCTTTACGCTGATGTTAAGCCCTCAACTCTTCAGTCACTTGAAGCAGGTGAAAAAACAGAAATTGACATTCTCAACGGCTTCTTTGTTGAAAACGGTCTTAAGTATAATGTACCTACACCCGTCAACACAAAGCTTGTTGAAATGATTCACGAAATTGAGCGCGGCGAAAGAAAGATGACCTCTGATAACCTTGCTGAATTTTAACAGAAAATAAAAGTAAAAATATAACAGATGTATTTAAACGGTGAATTTAAATACATCTGTTTTTTATTATGCTATCTTGTTTTTATTCTGCACTTGCTCTTCTTATATAGTTCTTGAAGAACTTGAGTGCGTCCTCAAGGCAGGCAACGGGAATCTTTTCGTTTGTGCCGTGGGTGCCTCTGAGAAGCTCAATGCTTACTCTGAAGGGAGCGTAGCGGTAAATGTTTTCGCAGATAGGCTCGTAGTTGTAAGCGTCTGTGCCGCCCATTACAAGGTAGGGAGCAACAATTGAGTTGGGCTCAAGGCTCTTGCAGATATCGCCGATAATCTTGAAGCTTCTTGAATCGGTAGGTGAGAACTTTGAAGCCTCCTTTGAGTTGAGGACATTGATTTCAATATCCTTGTTCTTTACAACCTTTCTGATATGGTCAACAAGATCCTGCTTTGTTGTGCCGGGCATTGCACGGAAGTTGATTACTGCACTTGCTCTCTGGGGAAGAACGTTTGCAGCAGGGCTGCCGTTAGCCATTGTTACGGCTGTTGTCGTTCTTACAAAGCAAGCACCGAAGGGTATCTGCTTTGCAAGCTGTAAAATTGCAGGCTTGAGAAGGGGGAGGTTGCAGGTGATAAGACGTACGGGATATGTGCATTCTCTTGCAACAGCGTCCATAAGGTCGTGCATAAGCTGATTGAAGGAGGACTTGAACTGATGGTCCTCAATTTCCTTTATAGCGCAGGCAAGCTGACCGAGAGCGTTATGCTTGGGAGGCTGTGATGAGTGACCGCCCTTGCCGTTTACAACAATCTCAATATCTGAATAGCCCTTTTCAGCAACGCCGATACCGATAAGGTATTTGTCGGGAAGAACACCGGGAACATTTACTGGAATGATAGCGCCGCCCTCGTCAATAACGCTGTCGAGCATAATGCCTCTGTTTTTGAGGGTTGTCATAATGTCGAAGGCGCCGTTTTCTGCGTTGGCAACAACCTCTTCATTGTCACCAAAGAGAAGATATACATCTCTTTCGGGCTCAAAGCCGTCTTCAAGAAGAGCCTCAACGGATTCCATAACAGCAATGAGGTGGTTTTTCATATCAATTGTGCCGCGGCCCCAGATGAACTCACCGTCATCTACGCCGTCAAAGGGACCGTGCACCCAGTCCTGCTCTGTGCCGCTTGAAACGGGAACAACGTCCTGGTGTGCAAGAAGAGCAATAGGCTTAAGGTCAGCTCTTTTACCCTTCCAACGGTAAATAAGGTTTGCAGGAGGAACGATTTCCTTTTCAAGGTTTTTCGCGATAAGAGGATAAGCTTCGTCAAGGAATTTGTGAAGCTTTTCAAATTCCTTCCAGTCAACTCTTTCGGCCTCACGGTATGAAACGGTTTTGAACTGAACGGCCTTTGAAAGGTTCTTGCGGTATCTTTCTACATTGAATGCTTCCTCGGGCAGGGGAGCAAGCTCTCTTTTTTCGGGCTTGAAGGTTGCAGCGTGAACTGCATTGCCCACTGCAGCAGCAAGAAGCCCTGCACCGATGATTTTAGTTGTTTTCTTCATAGGGTGCTCCTTTCTGAAATTAAGTTACCATACCATTATATACCTATCGGTACAACATTTCAACCTATCTTTATTATTTTCAGTATTTTTAAATAACTTGACAGAGTGTGTAAGGGGTGGTAGAATAGCATAAACGATAATTACGGAGGTTACTGATTATGATGAATAAAACAATGATAAGAGTTATCTGTATCGTTATGGCAGCTCTTATGGTTCTCAGCGTAGGCGCTGTTGTGTTACAGGTTTTTGCCGGCTGATGTTAAGTTGAATAATTCGGTGCAGGTGAGGCTGAAGCAGCTTTACCTGCATTTTTGTTATATTCAACAAGTGCAAGGCAGCAAATTTGTTATATATGTTCTGCTTTATTCGTTGAAATACTTGGTAAAAGGTGGTAAAATATTACATGGTGTATTATTACAATAAAGGAGAGATTTGTAATGAAAAAAATAATATCGGTACTTCTTACTGTGCTTATGCTCTTTTCGGTTTGTTCAACAGCCGTATTTGCAGCAGCAGAAATCAAGGAGCTTACTGAATATCCCGTAATTATGGTGCCGGGCTATTCTTCAAGTGAGCTTTACAGACTTGACGAAAACGGTGAGGTTGTTCACGTATGGGGTGACGCCTTCGGTCAGGCTATGCCCGAGGTAGAGTCTAACCTTGGCGGTATCATTGCTGATATGGGTACATTCCTTCTTGCAGGCAATGTTGAGCCTATTGCAAAGCGCCTCGGTGAGGGCTTCCAGAGAATTTTCGGTGATATGAAGACCAACCCCGACGGCACAGGCTACTATGAGCTTAAAAATTACATCAATACTGCTGAGGAATGCTGCTATGCAAACCTTATGGAAAAATATCCCGACGGCAGACATCAGGCAGAGAGCAATATTATGTCCGGTGTTATTGAAAAGGTCGGTGCCGAAAACTGCTTTGTATTTACCTGCGATTTCAGAATGGGCGCAGTTGAATGTGCAAACAAGCTCAAGGGCTTTATCGACGATGTTCTTGCTTATACAAATAAGGACAAGGTAAACATTGTTGCAGTTTCACACGGCGGTCAGGTATCGGGCACTTATCTTACACTTTACGGCGCAGAGGGCAAGGTGAATAACGCTGTTCTTACTGTTCCCGCACTCGGCGGCGCAGGCATTGCCTACGATGCATTCAACGCTCCTTATGAGGGTCTCGATTTCGGTGAAGTGGTGCTTATTACCTTTATCGAGCACGGCTTCTTGCTTGAAGAGGATTTCCATTATCTCGTTGAGGCAGGCCAGCTTGGCTTCCTTGATGACCTCGCAGATGCACTTATTCCCTATGTAATGCCTATTATGGGCACCTGGGGCAGCATGTGGGATTTTGTTCCCCTTGAATACTACGAATCAATGAAGGAAAAGCGCCTTGACGCACAAGAAAATGCAGCTGTTATTGAGAAAAGCGATTTTATGCATTATCAGATTCAGTCTCCCGACGGTGACTATTACTTCGCAAAGGGCTTTGAAAAGGCGCAAGCAGCAGGCACAAACGTTTATATCCTTGCAGGCTATGACGTTCAGATTATAACAGGTATGCCTGCTTCCTCTGATGCTATCATCACAACAGCAGCCTCAACAGGCGCAACCTGTGCACCTATCGGTAAGAGATTCGCTGACGGTTATACACAGAAGGTAGACACAGGCTTCTATCAGGTTTCACCCTCAATGACTGTTGACGCTTCAACCTGCTATCTTCCCAAGCACACATGGCTTATTGAGGACTACTTCCACGGTATGACCTACTGGGATGAGTATACAAGATCACTTATGTACACTCTTCTTCTCAACGATGAAAGCTACGATGTGCATTCCTTCGAGGAGTATCCTCAGTTCCACGCAACAACAAATGCCTCACACAGCATTTTTGCTACCTTTGACGGCGGAAAGGAAGGCTATGTAACTGAAGATGCAACAAAGCTTCTTGTAACCAACCTTTCATCCTCAAAGACTATTACAGTTCTTGCGGCCAATGTTTACGGCAGCGACCTTAAGCTTGATTTTACTCCCGTTATTCTTCTTCCCGGTCAGACAAAGAGCATCAGAATAAAGGGTGAAATCCCTGAGGGCAGCGTAAAGAACTTTGAAATTGTTCTTAGCTATCTTATCGGCTCTGTTACCCTCGTTGGCGAAAGAACCTTTGAGTTCACTCTTATGAACGGTGAAAAAGCAGAATACGATGCAGAAAATCCTTTTGTTGAGGCAGATCCCGTTCCTGCAATTGACAGCGCGCTCGAGGACAACGAAAAGGATGTTCTTGAAAAGTACGGCGTGAAGGGTATCGCAGGTACAATTTACAACATAGTAATGACGTTTGTTAATTTTGTTTACTATATAATTGATATTTTTAAATAATTGATTTTCAAGGACAGTTATCATGCTGTCCTTGATTTTTTAAAAAATTAACTGTCAGCTCAGCTGAATAAACAACACCTCTTTTTACAATAATAAAACTGTGACGAGGAAACTCGCACTTAAAGGGAGGTGTCATTATGCATAATGAAGGTGTAAAATGTACTGTTAACGAATGTGAATATCACGTTGAGTGTGACAAGTGCAGACTTCAGAAGATTGAGGTTACACACGAAAAGACAAGCTCTGATTCAATGTCAGTTCCTCACTTCTGCAAAAGCTACCAGAAAAAGTCAAACTGACGGTAAGGCTGTAACAACGGCGACACAGTAATTTCAATTGAATCAAAAAAGCAGTCGGTGCATCGAGCACCGACTGCTTTGTGTCGCCTCGGACTTTTTTCACCCTCTCGGAGTACCTTTGTACGCCTTCGGGATGAAGAAAAGCCCGCCTTACAGCCTTCCTGTCAGTTTGACATCATACACGGTAAGGCTGTAACAACGGCGATGTGAGCATTTGAAGAAAATAAGTCTTTAGCAGGCAGACAGGATGTCGAATCCTGTCTGTTTGACATTACCTTGATTTTTACCTGCTTGCAGACTCTTTATCTGCTTATTTTCCCTTTACTTATAGACAAAACTCACCTTAAGTGGTACAATACTGTGCAGAACAAGTAAAGGAGAGATTTTATGTCAGAAATCACTGTAAATGAAGCTGTTTCCCGTTTTCAGCAGCTTATAAGAGTTAAGACCGTTTCTTCAAAGGACGGCAATTTTGATAAAGAGGAATTTGCAAAATTCCTCCCTCTTTTAAAGGAGCTTTATGCTGATGCTTTTTCAGTTGTAGAAGCAGAGCTTGTAAACGAGTTCGGCATCCTTCTTCGCTGGAAGGGTAAAACTCCCGTAAATCCTATGGTGCTTATGGCTCACTATGATGTTGTGTCTGATGAGGGTCAGGATTGGGAACACCCTGCCTTTGAAGCAGAAATTCATGATGACTGCGTATGGGGCAGAGGTACAATTGATACTAAATGTATTATTGCCGCAATTCTTGAGGGTATCAATAATCTTGTTAAGGAAGGCTTTGTTCCCGAAAGAGATATTTATTTCGCTTCAAGCAACTGTGAAGAGGTTGCAGGCAACACAATGCCTGAAATTGTAAGGGTGCTCGAGGAAAGAGGCGTTCAGCCCGGCTTTGTGCTTGACGAGGGCGGTGCTATTATGTCAAGTCTTCCTATGGGCATCAAAACTCCCTTTGCAATGATTGCTCTTTCCGAAAAGGGCTGGGCAACACTCAAGCTTACCGCAAAGGCAAAGAATGCTGCTCACGGTGCAAAGGCTACCTCGGCAGGTGATAAGGTTTCAGCACCCGTTAAGCTTATAAGAGCACTCAACAAGCTTGACTCATCACCCTCTAAGGCAACAATCACTCCTGCACTTGAGGGTATGCTCCAAAGCTTTGCTCCTTATGTTTCAGGTCCGCTTAACAAGGTCTTTGAAAATGTGGCTTATCTTAAGCCGGTAATCAAAAAGGCAATGGAAAGCAATGCCGATACTGCCGCGATGATCCGTTCAGCAATTATCATCAACGGCTATGAGGCAACACCTGTAAACGGTGCAACACCCGAGATTGCTACTGCAACAGTAAAGGTGAGAATTGCTCCTCAGGACACCCTTGACGAAATTGTTGATCACATCAAAAAGGTTGTGGGTAAGGATATTACCATTGAGGTTACAGATAAGTCCGAGCCTCCGAAGATTTCCGATTTCAAAACCGAGGCCTTTGATTACATAAAGGAAACAGTTAAAAAGGTGTTCCCCGATGTAGGTGTATCACCCTTTATTCTTAATGCAGGTACAGACTCGCGTCACTTTGCTAAAATCTGTGATAAGATTTATCGCTTCGGTGCCTTCCGCCTTGACGATGACCTTTTCGCAACAGTGCATTCAGCAAATGAGCGTATGCCTGTCAAGGATTATATGAAAATGATTGAGTGTTACACTGAGCTTATGAAGAATCTGAAGTAAAAGAATAAAACAATAGAAGTTTTGGTCAAGCTTTTTCAAAAGCTTGTCAGGGTTGTAAGGGGTGAAACCCCTTACGTGTTAAAATAGCAAAGGGTCACGGTTTTATCCGTGACCTTCTTTTTGTTGTTATTTATCCTATCGCCTTATTAACCAACCCGCACCTGTGGCATATACTGAAAATGACTGACAAAACAACAGAGGTGAGGCTGTGTTAACAACAGTTATAACAGGTATAATGCTGCCCTTTTTCGGTACGGCTCTTGGCAGCAGTGCAGTATTTTTTATGAAGAAAAACAGCCGTGCCGCTCTTGCGGACTGCCTTTCGGGCTTCGCAGGTGGAGTAATGCTTGCGGCTTCAGTATGGAGTCTGCTTTTGCCTGCGCTTGAAAGAAGCAATAATATGGGTGCGTTTTCATTTCTGCCGTCGGCAGTCGGCTTTGGCGCAGGGGTTGTTTTTATGCTTTTAAGTGAAAGACTCTTTGACAGGCTTATATCCTTCGGAAATTCAAGGGGAACTAAAAGCAATGTAATTACCGCCTTTGCCGTAACGGTTCATAATATTCCCGAGGGTATGGCGGTGGGTATGGTGTATGCGGCCTTGCTTTCTGATATTAGTAGCGGCGCGGCGGCAGGTGCCTTGTCCTTGAGTCTCGGCATTGCTATACAGAACATTCCCGAGGGCGCCATTGTGTCACTGCCTGTTTTTACAACGGGTAAAAGCAGGCTGAAGGCTTTCCTTTA
>JBGVGP010000161.1:0-6103 GCA_045121735.1 Acutalibacteraceae bacterium | reverse complement strand
AATAGTTTATATGACACCTTGCATCAAAAAGGCTTTCTCCCTTTTCAAAGCATTTTGTAACGGTATCACAATGTAAGTCAGAATATATCATACCTGCCTCCAAAATCAAAAGCTTCAAATGCATTTTCAATTCTGTTGACCTTATATATCCTTTCATTTGCCGTATAGACCTCAAAAACATCAAACTGAGGCTGTTTTTCAACATCGTTTTCTGCAAGGTACTTCATTGCCGCAACGCTGAGTCTCTTCTGCTTTTTATAATCCACGGCTTCTGAGGGTGAATAAAGAGAATTCTGCGAGCGTGTTTTTACCTCAACGAAAATAATATATTCCCCGTTTTCGGCAATTATGTCAATTTCACCGCCACGGCAGGTATAATTCTGTGCCGTCACCGTAAAGCCTAACTTTTTATAATATTCTGCGGCAAAGTCTTCGCCCTTATTGCCAAGTGATTTTTTATACATATCATTCACCGAGTATCTTTTTAAGAAAGCTTCTTCTGTGCTCGGGGCAGATTCCGTGCTCGGCAATCATTTCATAGTGAAGCTTTGTGCCGTAGCCCTTATGCTTTGCAAACTGATATTCGGGGTATTTTGCATCAGCCTCAAGCATATATCTGTCCCTTGTAACCTTTGCAAGGATTGAAGCGGCGGCTATTGAAACGCTTTTTGCGTCACCCTTTATTACTGTTCTTTCTTCAATATCAAGTCCCGGCTTTCCGTTGCCGTCGATAAGGGCAATATCAGGCTTTATATCAAGATTTTCAACACAGGTACGCATAGCAAGGAAGGTTGCCTGAAGGATATTTATTTGGTCAATAACATCGGGACCAACCATAAAAACGCTGTAAGAGAGTGCCTTTTCGGTGATGATATCATAAAGTGCCTCACGCTTTTTTTCACTTAATTTTTTTGAATCGTTTATACCGGGAATTTCACAGTCAAGGGGTAAAATTACCGCAGCGGCACAAACGGGACCGCAGAGAGGTCCTCTGCCTGCTTCATCGATACCGCAGACACATTTGTAGCCTTCTTCTATTGCTTGTTTTTCATATTCGTAGGTCATAATTGCTCCTTTTTTCAATAGCCAAGGGCCAAAGGGCCGAGGGCCAAGTGATGTTTTACAGTTAAATTTTATACTTACATAAGTTTTTTGTCAAGAAAACAGGTTACTTTTCCTCTACCCTTTTTCCGCAGATGTGCTCAGGCTTCAGCCTGATTATAAGCGTTTCGGTGGCATAAAGCTCAATTTCAGTTTTTATATAAGCTTCATCGTCGGTAAATTTACGGCTGAGCCTTGCAGAAATATCGGCAATAATATCGGCGTCATCAATTATTTCTGTTTTACCGAACACTATTACGCTTTTGACGGTAAGAGCCCAGTCATTTTCTGCTTTTTCTCCTTTATCGTAAACACAAAAGGATGCTTTATTGCAGTTTTTCAGTGCGTCGAGACGGTGACCATTTTTTCCGCAGTGAAAGTAGATACAGCCGTCATCAGCATAGTAATGATTCATAGGTGCACCGTAAGGATAACCGCCGTCACCTATAACAGAAAGGACACCGCGCTTTTCCTCTTTAAGAATTCTTTCACATTCCGCCTGAGTAAGCTCTTTATTTTTACGTTGTAATTTTCTGAACATTGTTTACCTCTTTGCATTTAAAAAGCCTCGCTTGAAGCGAGGCTTTATGAATTATTCGATTACTGTGCAGAAGTTGAAGATAGAAGCGGGAAGCTCTTCCTTGTCTGCTGAAATTGTGAATACGAAGTTCTTTTCGTTAACTGATGCAAGCTCGTAAATCTCTTCAAGGAAGGATGCAAGCTCGTCATAGTTTCTGCCGCCGATGCGAAGAGTTGCATCAACAAGAACGTCTGTAATGTCGTGGTTACCTGCGCAAACACCGGCAAGGAAGCCGTAGAATGCTGCATAACCCTTGATTGCGTAATCGTCTGTACCGATAAGTCTTGCACGGTAATTAACATCATATGTTAATTTGGTTTCTTTTTCAACGCAAACAACGTTGCCCTTTGAGTTTTCAACAGCCTCGTTTACGCAAGAAATCAAACGCTTGGTCTTTCCTGAACCTTTGTGGCCTAAAATAACAGAAATCATTTTTAGTTTCCTCCTTTTATTTATTGCATCGACAGTATTTTCGCCCTGTTCGATTCAATTACATATATATTATATCACATACTTAATCTTTGTTCAAGTGCTTCTTTCTCTTTTTCGTAGCCGGGTTTGCCTAAAAGTGCAAACATATTGCGCTTATAGCTTTCAACACCGGGCTGGTCAAAGGGATTTACGCCGAGAACATAGCCTGAAATTGCACAAGCCTTTTCGAAGAAGTAAATGAGATAACCGAGTGATTTTTCGCTCATATCCTCTGACTCGATAACAATGTTGGGAACACCGCCGTCATTATGAGCAAGAACTGTACCGAGAAATGCCTTTTCGTTGATGAAGTCCATTGTCTTACCCTTGAGGAAGTTAAGACCGTCAACGTTTTCAGCGTCCTCACCGATTACGAACTCAAACTTTGTCTTTTTGAAGTTCACAACGGTTTCAAACATAATTCTCTCACCCTCCTGGATGTACTGACCGAGTGAGTGAAGGTCTGTTGAGAAGATTGCTGATGTGGGGAAAAGACCCTTGCCGTCCTTGCCTTCGCTTTCACCGAAGAGCTGCTTGAGCCATTCGTTCATCATTGTGAAGCAGGGCTCATAGCTGATGTACATTTCTGTACACTTGCCCTTATTGTAAAGAGCGTTACGGATTGCAACATATTTATAGCAGTCATTTTCTTCAATTGAAGTTGACATAAGCTTTTCTCTTGCCTGCTGTGCGCCCTGCATAAGAGCGTCAATATCGATGCCTGCTGCTGCAATGGGAAGAAGACCTACTGCAGTAAGAACTGAATATCTGCCGCCTACATCGTCGGGTACTACGAAGGTTTCGTAGCCTTCCTTATCGGCAAAGCCCTTGAGTGTGCCCTTTGCCTTATCGGTAGTAACAAAAATTCTTTCCTTTGCGCCGTCCTTGCCGTACTTCTTCTGAAGAAGATCACGGAAGATTCTGAAGGCGATTGCAGGCTCTGTTGTGGTGCCTGACTTTGAAATTACGTTAACTGAGAAGTCACAGTCCTCGCAAACCTGAAGAAGCTCTGCAAGAGATGATGATGAAATGCTGTTACCTGCGAAATAAATCTGGGGGCAATCCTTTGCAACTGCATTATAGTTCTGACCCTTGATGAATTCAATAACAGCTCTTGCGCCGAGGTATGAGCCGCCGATACCGATTACGATAAGAACATCACTGTTATTCTTAATCTTTTCAGCAGCGACCTTGATACGGTCAAACTCTTCCTTATCGTAATCGACGGGAAGGTCTACCCAACCGGTAAAGTCGTTACCTGCGCCTGTTTTATTGTGCAACGCATCGTGTGCTGCGTTGATTTTGTCCTGAAATGCGAGAATTTCTTCATCTGTTACAAAAGATGAAACGTATTTTTTAGTTAAAGTTGCTGACATATTTTTACTCCTGGTAGATAGTTATACTATTTTTACTGTATTTTAATACAAAAGAGACAATTTGTCAACTACAAAACAAAGATTATTTGTGACTTTTTGTGAGACTTTTCAAAAATCCGTCCATATAATCCCACAGGGTAATTTTTCTTATCTCCTGCTTTGCGGCAAGACTGTACTGACCGATAATATCGTCACCGCATTTTGCCGTAATTTTACCTATAAGCTGATTTTTTTCAACGGGTGCTTCTACGTTTTCGGCTATTTCGAGGCTGTATTCAATTTTATCCCTTGAGCCCTTGGGAAGTGTTACGGGATTCACTCCCCTCACCTCACACAAAAGTTCCTCTTCTACACCCCGAAGCACCTCGACAGAGGGTATTTCGACGCCTGCAAAATCAGGGGTCACCGTTTCGTAATTTGCAAAGCCCCAATTGAGCATTGCCTTTGCGCCCTCAAAGCGGTCGTCGCTTGTGGCGGCACCCATAATAACGGCTATCAGGTGAAGACCGTCCCTTTCGGCAGAGGCAGAAAGGCAGTAGCCTGCTTTATCCGTTGTACCTGTTTTAAGCCCCGTTGTGCCGTTATAAAAGCGTACAAGTCGGTTTGTATTGGTAAGCTCGGTTGCGCCGTCACGAAGAGTATCTGTCCACACGGTGGTATAGGTTTTTATACGCTCGTGGGAAAGAAGCTCCTTTGACATAAGGGCAATATCATAAGCAGTAGTCAGATGCTCCGTTGTATCGTCGTCAAGACCCGAGCAGTTTACAAAGTGAGTATTTTCCATTCCGAGCTCATTTGCCCTCTGATTCATAAGGGCAACAAAGGCCTCCTCACTGCCTGCAATATGCTCACCGAGAGCCGTGCAGGCATCGTTTGCACTCGCTATTGCCGTTGCACGTAAAAGCTCGTCAACGGTCATCTGCTCCCCTTCCTTAAGCCAAATCTGTGAGCCACCCTTTGATGCAGCCGTCGGACTTGCCGTAACAACATCGGTAAGGCTCATTCTGCCCTCATCGATAGCCTCCATAAAAAGAAGCAGGGGCATAATTTTTGTTACCGAGGCGGGATAAAGGCGCTCGTTTTCATTTTCGGCAAAGAGCACCTGACCCGTTGAAGCGTCCATAAGTATTGCACTTTTAGCGTTGACCGTAACGGGTGCAGAGACTGTCGCTGAAACCTCGGCGGCTTCTTCCCACACATCGGCAAAGGATGTGAAGGAAAGTGTCGGCAGAATTAGTAGTAACGCCAAAAATAAGGATATAGTTTTTTTCAATGTAATCACCTCGGTAGAGTATATGAAGAAATTTACATTGTTAGTGCAACAAACTCCCCTTTTGAAGCATCTTATAAGTGAAAGCCTTAAAGGAGGAAGAAATATGAAGATATGGATAAAAAAATCGCTTTACTCACTTGCGGCGCTTTTGCTTGTTGCCGTTACAGCCGCAGTCGGACTTTTTGCAAGGGTGCATTACCTTGAAAGCAGACTTCACCCCGTGACTATGCCCTTCAGCGAAATGGTGAAAATGCCGATGTGCATTGACCGTGTTTTTTCACTCGATGACACGGAAAAATGCTTCGGCTTTGCCGATTATGTTTTTATCGGCACCGTTGAGGAAATTATCGGCACGGAATATGATGATATAAGAATGTACAGCCTTACGCTTTATGAGGAGATGCCCGAAACTCACTTCAGCGTAAAATGCTTAAAGAACATAAAGGGCACCGCTCCCGAGGAGTTTACACTCAAAACCTGTGGAGGACAGCAGCCCAACGGCACGCTTGAGGAGTACCATCCAATGCCTGAAAATAAAAGCACATGCCTTTTTATGTGTACGGAAAATGACGGTAAGATATATTACTTCAACTGCATTTGCTTAGGCGGCTATGATTGGTACAGTGCAGGCGAAAATGTTGATGAGATTATTGAAAAGTATGAGCAGGTTTATAAAAACGAGGATTTAAGCGTGAGAAGGTTCAGGTAGCATACGACAAATTGTTCAGATAAAAACAAAAAGCAGGTGTCACCCAACACCTGCTTATTATTTTTTCACAAGGGGCTCTGCCCCTTACCCCGCAAGCTTTTGAAAAAGCTTGAGCAAAACTTTATTACTTATGCCTGATACTCAATAAAAGCGTAGTTGATTACCTTTCTTCTGTTTGTATAGGTAATGTAAAGCTTATTGCCCTCGGCGATAATTGCGGGATAGGAATACTCTGCCGCAAGGTCAAAGAGGTTGCCTGCAAGGGTCGTTACATCCTTCCAGGTTTTACCGTTATCCTCGGATACGGAAAGAATGAGAATATTTCTTAAGCCCATACCGATAGGAGTATGCACAAGCCAGAGTCTGCCGTCATCGGTCATAACGCAGTCGATACCACTGTAGTTATTCATAAGGCCTGTTGAATATGCCTCACTCCATGTTCTGCCAAGGTCGGTTGAATCGCTACGGTAAATTCTGCCGCAGTCTGTTCTGAACATCGCGTGAACATCGCCCTCGGTATCCTGCCAGATTGTAGGCTGTATCATACCGATATCCTTACCGTTAACACCCTTTGCAACGATGTAATCTGTCTT
>JBGVGP010000160.1:0-11083 GCA_045121735.1 Acutalibacteraceae bacterium | reverse complement strand
GATTCTCTATTTCGGCACAGTGCTGATAAAGTTTGCCTTGTGTAAGTAATGTGGTAAACAGCACCTTCTTGTGTTTGAACAGATACTCTTTGTAAAGCACACCCCATTTACCGAGAGTAATATTTGCTTCTTCGTGTGGTAGTGTCAGGTTGGGAATTCTGAAATCTCCAACAGTTCTGTAGGTAAGGTTTTCCTTTGTTTTTGTTGTCATAATCTTTGACCTCCGTAAATTTATTATCCGATGCAACGCTCCGAAAAATGAAGCAATGCATAACAGAACTTTTCATACGGTGACAATGATGTATGTAACGGGTCGCCCTCACGGATTCTTAAGGTGCGGCGGATTTCTTTCGGGATGACGACTCTGCCGAGGTCATCTATACGGCGGACTATACCTGTTGCTTTCATATATATCTTTCTCCTCTTGATGCAAATTGTGCTGTTAGTATTTGTAAGTTAAGGGAGTTTATACTGTGAGAATCACTTTTTAATTCTGCTCAATACAATTTAAAGAAGAAGCAATAAAATGAGTGCATTATTTACGCTTTCATAAAGGCAAAATCTCCTTAACCGGCAAAGATATCGGAAATTGAAAGAGAGAAAATACAGCCTCGTGACCGAAAAGAAAAGCATTATAGCAAAAAATATATTTACTTATAGTATAAATCGAAAAATTGTACACACTCTATTCTATATGAAGCCGGAGGTGTGCAAAATAAAACTAGTATTGAATTTTATAGGTGTTATAGCCGTTGTGGCAATTTGTTGGCTTTTATCATGGAACAGGCGTGCCGTAAAATGGAAAACGATTGCAAAGGCGCTTGTCATAGAATTTATCATTGCTTTTTCTGTAGTCAAGATTCCGTTGGGCAAAAAAATCATAACGCTCATTTCTGACGGACTGACCAGGCTCATTGACTGCGGAAGCGAGGGCTTATCCTTTGTTTTCGGAGATCTTTACGACAGCTCTAAATTCAGCGTTTTTATTATTCAGAGCCTTGGCAGTATCATTTTTATCTCTGCATTGGTAGGAGCACTGTATTACCTGGGAGTAATCGGATTTATTGTGAAATGGATAGGTAAATTCATAGGAAGGCTTGTAGGTACAACGGAGGTTGAAAGCTTTGTTGCCGTTGCAAATATGTTTCTCGGGCACACTGACAGTCCTATCCTTGTAAGTAAATATCTGAAGCACCTTACCGAAAGCGAAATTTTTCTCATTTTAGTCTCCGGTATGGGAAGCATATCGCTGTCCATTCTCGGCGGTTATCAGGCCCTTGGGATTCCTATTGAGTATTTGCTGATTGGCAGTGCAATGGTCCCTATCGGCAGTATAGTGATTTCTAAAATCATCTATCCTCAGACAGAGCAGATACACCCGATAACCGATGTGAAAATAGAATCAAAGGGAACAAGCTCCAATGTAATCGACGCCCTTGCAGAAGGCGCTTCAACCGGCATGCAGATTGTAATTTCAATAGGTGCAACCCTTGTAGGCTTTATAGGTGCTGTTGCCGTTGTCAATCTGTTTTTAGGCTTTGTCAATCTCAACCTTGAACAGATTTTCGGCTATTTATTTGCTCCCTTCGGATTTCTTCTCGGTCTGGACGGCAGAGAAATTCTGACAGAAGGAACCTTATTGGGAAACAAGCTTATACTGAACGAATTTATTGCATTCGGTGAGCTTGCCGGTCACCTTGACGAATTAGATGCAAGAGAGGGCATGATTTGCGCCATTTCACTGTGCGGCTTTGCAAATCTTTCCAGTATGGGAATGTGCATAGGCAGTATCGGTGTGCTTTGCCCTGAAAAAAGAGGCGTGATATCCCGCCTTGTATTCCGTGCAATGCTCGGCGGTGTATTCGTCAGCATCCTTAGTGCATTATTGGTCAGCATTGTTTTTCTTTTTTAATCAAGTGCCAAATAACAGCTCCCGGACTCATTACAGTCCGGGAGCTTTGTTTTTTATTTTGCCTTCTGTTCGCAGTAGATGCAGCGGTAAACCTTGTTTACGGGGTCGGTGAGTACGAACTCGTGACAGATTTCACGCTCTACAGAGGTGATGCAACGGGGATTCTTGCACTTGATAACGCCGACAACACGCTCGGGAAGTGCGAGCTTTTTGCGTTCTGCTACAACGCCGTCCTTGATGATGTTTACGGTGATACCGGGGTCAAGGTAGCCGAGAACGTCGAAGTCGAGATCAAGCTCTGTACCGATTTTGATGATGTCCTTTTTGCCCATTTTTTCACTGTCTGCGTTTTTGATAAGAGCAACGGTACAGTCAAGCTTACCAAGCTTAAGAACATCGTAAATATTCATTGCATTGCCTGCAGTAATGTGGTCAAGAACAATGCCGTCTTTGATTTGTCCGATAATCATACAGTTACCTCCAGCATCTTTAAGATAAGAGCCATACGGGCATACATTCCGTTTTTGGTCTGTGCAAAGTAGCAGGCTCTGGGGTCATTGTCAACAGCTACGCTGATTTCGTTCACACGGGGCAGCGGATGCATAATGGTAAGGTCCTCTTTTGCGGGAATAAGCTTTTCGGGTGTGAGAATATAGGTGTCTCTGAGACGGAGATAATCAGCCTCATTGAAGAAGCGCTCCTGCTGTACACGTGTCATATAAAGCACGTCAAGCTCGGGCATAACCTCTTCCATTGTTGAAACCTCTTTATATTCAATGCCGCGGCTTTCAAGCTCATCCTCGATAATGTAACGGGGGAACTTAAGCTCATCGGGAGCGATGAAAACAAACTTGACGCCTGTGTAACGTGCCATTGCGGCAACAAGTGAATGTACGGTACGGCCAAACTTAAGGTCACCGCACATGCCTACTGTAAGGTTGTCAAGACGCTTCTTTGTGCGAAGAATTGTAAGAAGGTCAGCAAGAGTCTGTGTGGGGTGGTTGTGTGAGCCGTCACCTGCGTTGATAACGGGAATATCAGCATGGCGTGCAGCAACTACGGGTGCACCCTCTTTTGGATGACGCATAGCAATAATATCAACGTAACCGCCTACAACCTCAATTGTATCGGCAAGGGTTTCACCCTTTGAGGATGAGGTTGAGTTTGAATCGCTGAAGCCTACCACGCTGCCACCGAGACGGTGCATAGCTGATTCAAAGCTTAAGCGTGTACGGGTTGAGGGCTCAAAGAAGAGTGTTGCAAGAAGCTTGTGACGGCATGCGTCCTGATACTTTTCAGGATTTGCAATGATGTCCTGTGCAACTGCAAGAAGCTCATCAATTTCTTCGACACTAAGGTCGGTAATGTTCATAAGATTTTTCATTATTTTGCTCCATTCATAGCAAGGTAGTTTTTGATACGGGTAACGTTTTCTTCGTTTGCAGGGTCTTCCTCAAGATACTCGATAATGTCGTAAACGTCAACAACGGAGTATACGGGGAAACCGAACTGCTCTTCGATTTCCTGCATTGCACCCTTTTCTGTCTGACCCTTTTCCTTACGGTCAACCATAATGAAGGTTGCAATAACCTTAGTATCCTCAAGGTGACTGAGAATCTCCATTGATTCACGGATAGCAGTACCTGCAGTGATAACGTCCTCAATGATAACGATTTCTTCACCTGCTTCGGGTACGTAGCCGACAAAGGTGCCGCCCTCACCGTGGTCCTTTACCTCCTTACGGTTGAAGAAGAAGGGAACGTTGAGACCGTTCTTTGAAAGAGCAACTGCTGCTGAAATTGAAAGGGAAATACCCTTGTATGCGGGACCGTAAAGAACAGCGTTCTTCTTGCCGAGCTTATCGAAATAAGCCTTTGCATAGAATTCGCCCATCTTTGTAATCTGGTCACCGGTCTTAATCATACCTGCGTTAACGAAGTAGGGAATTTTACGGCCTGATTTTGCTGTAAAATCACCGAACTTGAGTACGCCTGCTTCCTGAAGGAATTCAATAAACTCTCTTTTGTAAGCTTCCATGATTTTGTCTCCTGTCTATATTATTTTTAAAATTAATCGCAGAATTCTGCTACGCAGCGCTCGTAAGCAGCTACGGGGTCGGCTGCAGCTGTGATAGGACGGCCTACGACGATGTAGTCTGAGCCGATTTCCTTTGCGGCAGCGGGAGTCATAACACGCTTCTGGTCACCGATATCACCGTCAGCAAAGCGTACACCGGGAGTGATGGTGAGAAACTTTTCACCGCAGCGCTCGTGTACCTTACCTGCTTCAAGAGGTGAGCACACAATACCGTCAAGACCTGCATTCTTTGCAGTTTCGGCGTAGGACATAACAACCTCATCAATGGGACGCTCTATCAGAATATCACGCTCAAGAGTCTCCTGGTCAGTTGAGGTAAGCTGTGTAACAGCAATAAGAAGAGGACGTGTGCCGTCAGGACGGGTAAGTCCCTCAAGGGCGCCCTGCATCATTGCAGTAGCACCTGCAGCGTGAAGGTTTGTGATATCAACATCAAGGTTTGAAAGCACTGCCATTGCCTTTTTTACTGTGTTGGGAATATCGTGCAGCTTGAGGTCAAGGAAAATCTTATGGCCTCTTGCCTTGATTTCTTTTACTATTGAGGGACCTTCTGCATAATAAAGCTCCATACCGATTTTTACAAAGGGCTTGCGTGCGCATCCTTCAAACTTGTCAAGGAATGCAAAGGTTGCTTCAGCAGAAGCGAAGTCACATGCTACAATTACGTCTTTACCCATTATTTTACTCCTCCGATGATTTCGTTAAGATTTTTGATTCCGTATTTTTCCATAACCTCGGGAAGGTCACGGATAATGTCTCGGCAGACATAAGGATTTACAAGGTTTGCTGCGCCTACCTCAACGGCAGTGGCACCTGCAAGCATCATTTCAATTACGTCCTCTGCAGATGAAACGCCACCCATACCCACAACGGGGATATTGACTGCATTTGCCACCTGATAAACCATTCTCACTGCTACAGGGAAAATGGCAGGACCTGAAAATCCACCCATTTTATTGGCAATTACGGGCTTGCGTGTACGCAGGTCAATGCGCATACCTAAAAGTGTATTGATAAGGCTGATACCGTCAGCACCGGCCTCCTCACAAGCCTTTGCAATTGAAACAATGTCTGTTACATTAGGTGACAGCTTGATTATTACGGGCTTTGTGGTTACTGCCTTAACGGCTCTTGTAACTGCTGCTGCAGCCTCAGGCTGTGTGCCGAAGCTCATACCGCCGCCGTGAACATTGGGACAGGAAACGTTTACCTCGAGCCAGCCTACCTGCTCTTCCCTGTCAAGCTTTTCACAGGTGTAAGCATAGTCCCCTATTGCAAAGCCCGATACGTTTGCCATTACGGGCTTATTGAAGCATTTTTTAAGCTTGGGCAGCTCTTCGGCAATTACCTTTTCAACACCGGGATTTTGCAGACCTACTGCATTTATCATACCGCTGTAGCACTCTGCAATTCTGGGAGTGGGGTTACCGAAGCGAGGGTCCTTGGTTGTTCCCTTGAAGGAGAAGGTACCAAGCTCGTTTATATCGTAAAGCTCGGCAAATTCATAGCCGAAGCCGAAGGTACCTGAGGCGGGAATTACGGGGTTATCCATCTCAATTCCGCAGAGATTTACTTTTAAGCTTCCCATAAGATTTCCTCCTTTTCCATAACAGGTCCTTCCTTACAGATGCGCTTATAGCCTGTAAGGGTCTTGCAGGAGCAGCCCATACATGCACCGAAGCCGCAGCCCATACGCTCCTCAAAGCTCATCTGACCTGAGGTAGCTGATGCCTTATGCACTGCCTTGAGCATAGGCTCGGGACCGCAGGTGTAGAAGTATGTATAATTAATATTTTCAAGAACGGTTGTTACAAAGCCCTTTACGCCGTAGCTGCCGTCAACTGTTGTTACGGTAACGTCACAGCCGAGAGCCTTGAACTCGTTTTCATAGAAAATTTCTGATGCTGTGTTAAAGCCGAGGATAACCTTTACGTCCTTACCCTGTTCTTTAAGCTTTTTAGCAAGGTTATACATGGGAGGTACACCGACACCGCCGCCGAGAAGAACGGGCTTGTCGCCTGCCTTGGTAAGGTCATAGCCGTTACCGAGTCCCGTAAGAATGTCAAGCTTTGTGCCCTCTGTCATTTCTGACATTGCCTTTGTGCCCTTACCTACAACCTTATAAACAAGGGTGAGGGTTTCTTCGTCATAATCACAGACGGAAATGGGACGGCGAAGGAACATACCGTCAAGCTGAATGTTTACAAACTGACCGCAGTTTGTGATGTCGGAGGTATCACCGACAAGAATCATTTTATATACTGAATCCGTCAGCGCTTCATTGCTGACAATTTCAAAAACACTTTGTTTCATAGCGTCTCCTTTATTTTAAGTAGGGGTCAAAATTCACCATAAGGGGAAGGTCTTACCCTCCCCCTACGGTTATTTGTTACGCATCAATTGTTGAGATTGTAAGTGTTGTTTCTTCAAGAACATCAAGAAGAGCATCAACTGTATCAAGTGAGGTGAACATTGTTACGTTATACTCTGTTGCAACCTGACGAAGCTGTGCACCGTCAGTTTCACTGTTTGAGCCGGGGTCCTTGGTATTGATGAAGTAAGCAATGTGACCCTGACGAAGTGCGTTGGGGATTTCGTCACTGCCCTCGCTAAGCTTTGCAAGAGCGTGGGTACGGATGCCGTTAGCCTTAAGGAAGTTTGCAGTGCCTACAGTTGCTTCAATGTTGAAGCCAAGCTTGTAGAGTCTGCGGATAAGAGGAAGTGCCTCCTCCTTGTCCTTATCAGCGATAGTACAGAATACTGTACCGTAATTCTGAAGGTGCATGCCTGAAGCCTGAAGTGCCTTGTATACAGCACGTGTTCTTGTACGGTCGTAACCGATTGCTTCGCCTGTTGACTTCATTTCGGGTGAAAGGTAGGCGTCAAGGCCACGGATCTTATTGAATGAGAATACGGGAGCCTTTACATACCAACGGTCCTTTTCATCGGGATAGATATCGAAGAAGCCCTGCTCCTTAAGGCTCTTGCCGAGGATAACCTCTGTAGCAATATCAGCAAGTGAGTAGCCTGTTGCCTTTGAAAGGAAGGGAACTGTACGTGATGAACGAGGGTTAACCTCGATGATGTAGACGTCGTTGTGATCGTCTACGATGAACTGGATGTTGAAAAGACCTACGATGCCGATGCCAAGACCGAGCTTCTTTGCATACTGAAGGATGATACCCTTTACCTTGTCGGAGATTGAGAAGGGAGGATAAACTGAGATTGAGTCACCTGAGTGAACGCCTGTACGCTCAACAAGCTCCATGATACCGGGAACGAATACGTCACGGCCGTCACAGATAGCGTCAATTTCAACCTCACGGCCCTGGATGTATTTGTCAACAAGAACAGGCTTGTCCTCGTCAATTTCAACGGCAGTTCTTAAGTAGTGACGAAGCTGCTCCTCGTTAGCAACAATCTGCATTGCACGTCCGCCGAGAACGAATGAGGGACGAACAAGCACGGGATATCCGATGTCAGCAGCAGCTGCTATACCGTCTTCCATATTTGTAACAGCCTTACCCTTTGCACGGGGAATATCAAGCTCGTTAAGAAGATTTTCAAAAGCGTTACGGTCCTCTGCACGGTCAATAGCTGCGCAGTCTGTACCGATGATTTTTACGCCACGGTCATGAAGAGGCTGTGCAAGGTTGATAGCAGTCTGTCCGCCGAGTGAAGCGATAACCCCCTCGGGCTTTTCAAACTCAACGATGTTCATAACATCCTCGGGAGTAAGAGGCTCAAAGTAAAGCTTATCGGCTGTTGTGTAGTCGGTTGAAACGGTTTCGGGGTTATTGTTGATGATAATAGCCTCGTAGCCTGCATTTTTGATTGTCATAACAGCGTGAACTGTTGAGTAGTCGAACTCAACACCCTGACCGATACGGATGGGACCTGCGCCGAGAACGATAATCTTTTTCTTATCGGTAAGGCGTGAGGTGTTTTCACCTGTGTATGATGAGTAGAAGTAAGGAATATATGCATTTGTGTGGCAGGTATCTACCATTCTGAATGCAGGGAAGAGACCCATTTCCTTACGCTTGTTGTAAACGTCAATTTCAGTGCAGCCCCAAAGACGTGCAATGTACTTGTCGCCGAAGCCCATCTTCTTTGCAGCAATAAGAGTTTCCTCGTCCTTGCTTACACGAAGCTTTTCTTCCATATCAATGATGTTCTTGAAGGCCTCAAGGAAGTAGGGAGTAATCATTGTTACTTCGTGAATCTTTTCGATAGAAACGCCGTGATAGATAAGCTCTGCAATTGCGAAGATGTTATCTGAACGGAACTCTGAAATATATTCAAGAAGCTCGTCAACGCTCATATTGTCAAACTTTGAAAGGTACATATGGTTAGCACCGATTTCAAGTGAACGGATACCCTTGAGAAGTGCTTCCTCAAGATTTGCACCGATACCCATAACCTCACCGGTAGCCTTCATCTGTGTGCCGAGCTTGTTTGTAGCTGAAGCAAACTTATCAAAGGGGAAGCGGGGAAGCTTTGCAATAACGTAGTCAAGTCTGGGCTCGAAGGCTGCGTTTGTGTTTGCAATCTGAATATCCTCAAGAGCCATACCTACAGCAATCTTTGCGGTAACGCGGGCAATGGGATAGCCTGATGCCTTTGATGCAAGAGCTGAGGAACGTGAAACTCTGGGGTTAACCTCGATAAGGTAATACTCTGATGTATGGGGGTTGAGAGCGAACTGAACGTTACAGCCGCCTTCAATCTTAAGCTCCTTGATAAGCTTGATAGCTGAATCGTTGAGCATCTTTTCGTCTTCCTTGCTAAGGGTCATAATAGGAGCCACAACGCAGGAGTCACCTGTATGAACACCAACGGGGTCAATGTTTTCCATACCGCAGATGGTGATAGCGTGGTCATTGGAGTCACGCATAACCTCAAACTCAATTTCCTTATAGCCCTTAACTGACTTTTCGATAAGAACCTGATGAACGGGTGAAAGGTTGAATGCATTAACACCGATTTCCATAAGCTCTTCATCGTTGTAGGCAAAGCCGCCGCCTGTACCGCCGAGGGTGAATGCAGGACGAAGAACAACGGGATAACCGATACGGTTAGCAGCTGCTCTTGCTTCCTCAAGAGAGTAAGTAATTTCTGAAGGGATAACGGGCTCACCGATGGATTCGCAAAGCTCCTTGAACATTTCACGGTCTTCTGCACGCTCAATTGAAGCGCTTGATGTACCGAGAAGCTCAACACGGCATTCCTTAAGGATGCCCTTCTTTTCAAGCTGCATTGCAAGGTTAAGGCCTGTCTGACCGCCGATGCCGGGAATGATAGCATCAGGACGCTCATGACGGATGATTTTTGCCACATACTCGAGAGTAAGAGGCTCCATATAAACCTTATCGGCAATAATTGTATCGGTCATAATAGTAGCAGGGTTTGAGTTACAAAGCACAACCTCGTATCCCTCTTCCTTAAGTGCAAGGCAAGCCTGTGTACCTGCATAGTCAAATTCGGCAGCCTGTCCGATAACGATAGGACCGGAGCCGATGATAAGAATTTTTTTGATGTCTGTTCTTTTTGCCATTGTTGTTTACCTCCTGAAATTCTTATGTTCTATATTAAATCAATTGATGGATTTACTTTTTATAAACTACCTTGCCGCCGCATACAGTTACAATACAGCGTCCGTTGACTCTCCAGCCCTCAAAGGGGGTTGCTTTACCGAGAGAAAGGAACTCCTTCGGGTCTACGGTGTATTCCTCCTTAAGGTCCCATACGCTGTAGTCACAGCCAAGCTCAATGCCGAAGCGCTTTCTCGGATTTACCGCAAGAAGCTCAACGAGTCTGTCCATTGTTATAACGCCGGGCTTTACAAGATAGGTGTACATAATCGGCAGGGCAGTTTCAATACCTACCACACCGAAGGCACTGCCCTCAAGACCCTTTGACTTCTCCTGGGCTGAATGAGGAGCGTGGTCCGTGGCTATCATATCGATTGTGCCGTCCTTGATGCCTTCTATAAGTGCTTCTCTGTCTTCCTTACCTCTTAAGGGAGGATTCATCTTGAAGCGTCCTTCCTCCTGAAGCATTGAATCGTCCATTACAAGATAATGGGGACCTGTTTCACAGGTTATGTCAACACCCTCTGCCTTTGCCTTACGGATAAGCTCTACGCTTTCCTTTGTTGAAATGTGACAGACGTGATATTTTACTCCGGTTTCCTTTACAAGCTCAATGTCTCTTGCTATCTGTGCCCACTCACTTTCAGAGCAGATGCCTCTGTGTCCGTGAGATGCAGCATATTCACCGTCGTGAATATATCCGCCTTTAAGCAAATCATTGACCTCACAGTGAGCGACGATGATTTTGTCAAGCGCCTTTGCTTTTTTCATAGCCTCACGCATCATATCGTCAGACTGTACTCCCCTGCCGTCGTCGGAAAAGGCTATTGCGTCCTCTGCCATACCCTCGAGGTCGGAAAGCTCCTCACCCTTTTGTCCTACAGTAATTGAGCCGTAGGGGTAAACGTGGATACAGGCGGTGTCTTCTATTATCTTCTTCTGCATTGCAAGATGCTCCCTGCTGTCAGGTACGGGATTAAGGTTAGGCATAGTGCATACTGCTGTGTAGCCGCCCCTTGCAGAAGCCAGACTTCCTGAAGCTATGGTTTCTTTATAAGAAAAACCCGGCTCTCTGAAATGCACATGCACGTCACAGAAACCGGGAAAAATAACGCAACGGGAAAAATCAAAAGCAGATAAATCAGAAATAGAAGCACGAATACCGTCAACAAAATCAATACCTAAGGAAGCAGAAATAATATTTGCCTGAATGTTAGTAGCCATAGGGTTCTCCTTTCCGCAAAACAGCAATTGAAAATACGGGATTTTTAACGTGCCGAAACATGCTATTGATTATTTTTGTAATTATATCATACAGCGTCTCTGTTGTCAATTGACATATAGATAAAAAACACATTTTTTTGACCTTTTTCTTTTGGGAATTTTTTTAAAATACACCCCTGATTTTTCCGTCACGGCATATAGCAAGCAAGGACGGCAAAACAACAAATCGGTGCCGATTAACGCAAGACGGCATTCA
>JBGVGP010000159.1:0-12620 GCA_045121735.1 Acutalibacteraceae bacterium | reverse complement strand
CGGGAATATTGATTTCACCGTTTTTCTGCTTGGCGTTGTGGATGGTGTTGATTACGCTTGTCTTAAGTCCTGAAAAGCTGAAATCGTAGGGACAGCCCTCTACCTTAGGGGTGGGGAATTTGTACGCAGTGCTGTCACCGTCCTTGCACATTCTGTCAAGGTTGAGTCCGCCGGGATAGGGAAGACCCATAGCACGGGCAGCCTTGTCAAGAGCTTCACCTGCGGCGTCATCTCTTGTTCTGCCGATAATTTCAAAATCTGTGTAGTCCTTTACCTCTACCATCATGGTGTTACCGCCGCTTACAACAAGGCAGAAGAAGGGAGGCTTAAGGTCAGCGTGGGTTAAGTATGAGGCGGCAATGTGGCTTCTGAGGTGATGTACGGGGATAAGAGGCTTGCCCGAAGCAAAGGAGAGCCCCTTTGCATAGTTTACACCTACAAGCAGGGCACCTATAAGACCGGGTGCATAGGTTACGGCAATTGCTTCAAGGTCACCGAGGGCTGTATCGGCATCCTCAAGGGCCTTATCCACAACCTGTGAAATAGCCTCTGCGTGTCGGCGCGATGCGATTTCGGGCACAACACCGCCGTAAATTTTATGCTCTTGAACCTGGGATGAAATTACGCTTGAAAGCACTTTTCTTCCGTCTTCAACAACGGCTGCAGCGGTTTCATCGCAGGAGGATTCTATTGCTAAAATTTTCATATTATATACCTCAGAAATATTTTGTCATAATAAGTGCATTCTCTTTGGGGCAGGAGTAGAAGTCCTTTCTTTCTCCGAGCCTTTCAAAGCCGCATTTTTCATAAAGACTGATAGCAGGAGTATTGCTTACTCTTACCTCGAGTGTGATAAAATAACAGTCCTTGCTTTTTGCTGTATCAAGAGCATTTTCAACAAGGCGCTGACCGTAGCCCTTTTTGCGATAGCTGCCTTTTACGGCAACGTTTGCAATATAGCATTCGTCAAGAACAATGTGCATACCCATATAGGCGGCAATAACGCCCTTTTCCTCAAGCACAAAAAACTCTGCCGAAGGATTATCGGTCTCGCTTAAAAGACCCTGCACGGTCCACGGTGAGGAAAAGCATTCCTTTTCAATTTCTGCAACTGCAGAAGCATCGTCGGCTGTCATTTTTCTTATAGTATAATCTGCTTCGGTCATTTTCTCACCTCTTTTAATAGTATAAATTTTTCTTTGTAAAAAGTAAATATCTTTTTCGTTTTTTTATTAAAAAGAGAGGTAAGTACTTATTTTATTGCCTGAATTGGCAAATAAAGCGTAGAAATTTATCTTATATTTCTTTTTTATAAATAAAAACCGATATAAGGTGATGTATAATATTTGTACTTATTATTAAGGAGGTTAAAACTATGAAAAAGCTTTTAGCAGTATTACTCGCAATTATCTGTGCATTTTCAGCATTTTCTGTTTCAGCACTAGACATTGCCGGAACTCTCGGTGATATTTTAGGCGATCAGCTCGGTATTGAATCCGAAGAGGATGAGGGTGATTTCATTTCAAACGGTATCACTTATCAGATGTCACTGCTTTCAACAGAAACTATTATCTATACACCCACAATGAGCATTACCTTTGAGGTTCCCACTGATATGGTTATTCCTAACGATACCCCCATTGCCGTAGACCATAACTGGATTGCATGGAGAGATCAGGACACAGGTAAGCTTTACTATCCCGGTGATACAATTCACGTTGAGGGTAAGGTTGTGCTTATCGCTGTATGGGAAGAAAAGACAGACAATTATCCCGGCTTCATCCGTTCAATTATTGCCGGTGTACAGGCTTTAATCAGAATGGTTGAAAAGGCATTAAGCACACTCAACGGTATTACAACAGCGCCTGCAGAAACTACAACAGCAGCTGCAGCAGCATAACCTACGACACCGATAATTGCTTTTAAATTATAACAAAGTCCCGTAATACTCAAAGGTATTACGGGATGTTTTTTTAGCTGATTTTATAGGTCTTGCCCTTTTCCGTACGGAAGGTTGTGATTCCGTTTTCAAAAGCGGTTTCAATTTCCTTGCCGTCACTGTCTTCAACAAGAATGATTTTTCCGTCATACTTAAGTGAGCAGGTGTTGCCGCAAAGGGATTTAATCTCACCCTTTTTAAGCTTGCCGTCTGTCCAGGTGAGGCTTACCTCGAAGCCGCCACGGGCGCAAAGTCCGCTGATTTCGCCTGTTTTCCAGCTGTCGGGAAGAGCGGGAAGAAGATGAATATGCTTAAGATGACTTTGTAAAAGCATTTCACATACACCTGCAGTGTAGCCGAAGTTACCGTCAATCTGGAAGGGAGGATGTGTGCCGAAAAGATTCTTGAGGATGGTGGTTTTGAGAATGTTTGTAATAATCTCCTCACAGTCGTTACCCTCGTGAAGTCTTGCATAGGAAAGAAGTCTTACTGCAAGACCCCAGCCTGTGCTCTTTTTGCCTCGGTCCTTAAGGGAGGTAAGAGCCGCATTTTTCATTTTTTCATCCTCTGTATCAATCTGTCTGAAGGGATAGAGGGTGAGAAGATGTGAGAGGTGGCGGTGCTTTCTTTGCACCTTCTTTGTATAAAAGCCTCTGAAGGGGAAGGAGTCCTCATCATACCATTCCTTAATCTGTCCCCATTTACCGATGTTGACAGGCTTAAGAAGAGGAAGCTGTGCTTTTACTGCTTCAATAACAGCCTTGTTTATTATGCTGCCGTAGCCGTTGCCTTCAAGGGCCTCGGCGGCCAGAAGTAAATCCTCGTAAAGATTATAGATAATACTCTGGTCATAGGTGTTACCCTGTGAAACAGGACCGTGCTCGGGTGAATAGCCGGGTGAGCATACAAGTCTGCCTGTATTCTTGTCCTCGTGAAGAAGCTGTGTCCACATAAGTGCACACTCCTCCATTGCGGGGTAAATATCCTCGGCAAGCTTTTTTGCATCCTGCGTGAAAAGGTAGTAGTCAAAGCAGTTCTGCAGTGCCCAGGCACCGTTTGTGGGTGCCCAGCCCCAACGCCAGGAGTAGCCGGGACCGACAAAGCCGAGGGGTGTTACCATAGTATGGAACATAAAGCCTGTAGGCTTTTCGTAGTTAACCTCGTCGCCGTCAAATTCGCCTATACCGAGCATTTTTGCCGCAACAATTCGGCCGGGCTTACGCAGAGAGTTGACAAAGTCTATGTAGGGCAGCGCTGTTTCTGCAAGGTTTGCAACGTAGGCAGGCCAGTAGTTCATCTGCACGTTTACGTTGAAATGATAGTCACAGCACCAGGGTGGGTCATTTTTTGCGTTCCATATACCCTGAAGGTTAGCAGGCAGTGAGCCGTCACGTGAGGAGGCTATGAGCAGATATCTGCCGTAATGGAAAAGCAGTGTAATAAGATTCCGTCTGTATTCGCCCTTTTTGTCAAAGCGGCTGAGCATATGGTCGGTAGGAAGAATGATTTCCTCCTCGCCGAGGTTGAATTTTACTCTGCCGAAAAGCTCCTGATAATCTGCGAGGTGAGTCTTATAAAGCTCGGAGAAGCTCTTTTCACTTGCCTTGTTTACAGTAGCAAGTGCCTTTTCAAGGGGATTACTGCCGTCACTGAAAACAGGGAAGCTGTTTACATAGTTGGTTGCAAGGTTAACAATAAAGGTGAAGCTTTTAACATCCTTGAGGTGGATTTTGCCGTCTCTTGCATAAATTTCGCCGCCGTCAGAAATAAAGGTAACGGCTGCGGCATATTTCATATTGTTCTTTTCGGCGCCGGGCTCACCGTCAAGACCCTTGTTTGCGGCAACGGTGCCTTCAAGGGTGAGAATGTTACCGTCGGCCTTTACAATGCCGCCTGTCTGCTCGGGCACAACATAGACCGCCGCACAGAAGGTGGGGTCCTCGGTTTTTTCTTCCTCGTTTTTAACCTTGCTCTCACATTCAATTTTGCCGACAAAAACATTGTCGGGGTAGGATACAAAATAATGACGGGTGTACATTACCTTTTCCTTCCGGTAGGAAACCATTGCAGATGCCGTTGTAAGGTCGAGGTCACGGATATATTTTTCTGCTTCACCGGTGTTGCCGAACTGAACGTAAAGATTCATAAAGCTCTGGTAAGCACCGAAGCCGGTCATATCACCCTCAAGGGCAGTCATTTTTTCTGTTGCAGCGGCAGTATCTCCCTTGTCAAGAAGTGCCTGAATTTCCTTGAGTGAAGCACCTCGGTCGGCGTTTTTAACTCCGTCGGTGAAGCCTTCGGCATCCTTGCCGCCTGACCAGAGAGTTTTTTCGTTGAAATGTATAAGCTCACAGTCCTTGCCGCCGAAAACCTTTGCGCCGATTTTACCGTTGCCCAAAGGCAGTGCCTGATTTTCCCAGCCAAGGTAGCTCATATGAGCAGGTTCTTTATAACATAAAAACATAGCGTTCTCCTTTTTATTTCATAATAAGCTAATTTATATTATATATTTTTACAGCTGATTAGTCAACTATAGAATAAACGGGAAAAATATGAACAAAAAAATTGATTTTTCTTAATTTGTGTGGTAATATATATCATATATGTTTATTTTGAAAGAGGTGGGCCGTCATAGAGCAGAATTACCTTGTGAAAATTGATACAAAGCAGAAGCTCGACGGCGATGTTGAGAACCTTCAGGTTATTACTCACGCCTGCTTCAGCGGAAGCCGTGAGGACTATACTCTCACCTATACAGAGGAAAATCCCGAGGGCGGTGAAAGTAAAACAGAGCTTCGTTGTGAAAACGGCGAAAGAATTACGGTAACACGCTTGGGTGACGGAATGACAACGAACCTTATTTTAGAAAAAGGTATCCGACACGCCTCGTGCCACGTTACACCCTACGGCACCTTTTCAATGGGTGTTGTTGCGCTTGAAATTGATTCGGATATGGACGAAAAGGGCGGAACGCTTCACTTTATGTACGCCACAGATATAGAAAACAATCCTCTCGGTGAAATCACCTTTGACTTCACCCTTAAGCCTAAAAAATCAAACTGACTGAAAGGAATTTAAAAAATGTCAAGAACAACAGATAAAGCACAAAATCAGATAAGAACACTTATTGCTGAAGCTATCGGCAAGGCACAGTCAGCATCACTTCTTCCCGATGCCGAGCCTGCTGAATTTTCAGTTGAGGTGCCTGCTGACAGAAATAACGGTGACTATTCAACAAATGCCGCAATGGTAAATGCTAGAGCATTCCGCCTTGCACCCAGAAAGATTGCTGAAATTATTGTTGACAATGCAAGCATTGAGGGCACCTATTTTGAGAAAATTGAAATTGCCGGCCCCGGCTTCATCAACTTCTTCCTTTCAGATGTTTACTATGCCGATATTCTTTTTGAAATCGGTGAAGACGGTGACAGCTACGGCAGAAGCGACTACGGTAAGGGCAAGAGCGTAAACGTTGAATTCGTTTCGGCTAACCCTACAGGTCCTATGCATATGGGTAACGCAAGAGGCGGCGCTCTCGGCGACTGTCTTGCAGCAGTGCTTGACTATGCAGGCTACGACGTAAAGCGTGAGTTTTACGTAAACGATGCCGGTAATCAGATTGATAAATTCTCCCTTTCACTTGACATCCGTTACCGTCAGCTTTGCGGCGAAGAGGTTGAGCTTCCCGAGGACAGCTATCACGGTGAGGACATCGTTGAAAGAGCACAGCAGTTCAAGGATGCTCACGGCGATTCCTATATGGCAAAGGACGAGGCAGAAAGAAGAAAGGCACTTGCCGAATTTGCTCTTCCTCTTAACCTTGGAAATATGAAGAACGCCATGGAAAAATACAGAATCGATTATGACCTCTGGTTCAGTGAGCTTACTCTTCACAACGGCGGTGAGCTTAAGGAAACCATTGACATACTCACAAAGAGCGGCTACACCTATGAAAAGGACGGTGCTCTCTGGTACAAGAACAAGGAAGTTCAGACCGAAATGCTTCTTGCAGCAGGTAAAAATCAGGAATATATCGACAAGCTTGAATTAAAGGACGACGTGCTTATAAGAGCAAACGGCAATCCGACTTATTTTGCCGCTGACATCGCTTACCACAGAAACAAGCTTGAAAAAAGAGGCTTTGATAAGGCTATTGACGTATGGGGCGCTGACCATCACGGCCACGTTGCCAGAATGAAGGGCGCAATGAAGGCAGTAGGCATTGACCCCGACAGACTCGATATTCTTCTTATGCAGTTTGTACGTCTTGTACGTGACGGCGAGGTTGTAAGAATGAGTAAGCGTACAGGTAAGGCTATTACCCTTGTAGACCTTCTCAACGAGGTACCTATCGATGCAGTGCGCTTCCTCTTCAATATGAGAGAGCCCGGCTCACTTATGGACTTTGACCTTGACCTTGCAGTTGAGCAGACCTCACAGAATCCCGTTTATTATTGCCAGTACGCTCATGCAAGAATCTGCAGTATTATTTCAAAGCTTGCCGCTGAGGGCAGAAGTGCAAGACAGTGTACAGCCGACGAGCTCAAGCTTCTTACCGCTCCCGAGGAAAGAGAGCTTATCAGATATCTTTCAACTCTCGGTGATGTAATTATTTCAGCTGCAAAGAATTATGACCCTGCAAAGGTTACCCATTATGCAGTTGACCTTGCAACCTATTTCCACAAGTTCTATAACAACTGCCGTGTAGGCGTTGAGGACGAGAGTCTTATGCAGGCAAGACTTTTCCTTTGCATCTGTACAAGAGATACCCTTAAGAGCATTCTCAATATGCTTAAGGTAAACTCACCTGAAAGAATGTAAATTCTTTTTTGAAATATTAAGTAAATTTAAGCTTAACACCCTAAAATATAAACGAATAAACAAAAAAGGAGCCACTACCATGAACGCAGAAAAAATTCTTGTTGTAGATGACGATCTCAACATTTGCGAATTGTTAAGACTCTACCTTACAAAGGAAGGTTATAATGTTGTTATTGTAAACGACGGTGCAAGTGCAGTAACAGCATTCCAGGAGGAAAGTCCCTCAATCGTGCTTCTGGACATCATGCTTCCCAAGCTTGACGGCTGGCAGGTGTGCAGAGAAATCAGAAAGTTCTCAGACGTACCCATTATTATGCTCACTGCAAAGGGTGAGGTTTTCGACAGAGTACTCGGCCTCGAGCTCGGCGCTGACGACTATGTTGTAAAGCCCTTTGACACAAAGGAAATTGTTGCAAGAATCAAGGCGGTTCTTCGTCGCAGCGGCTCTTCTGTAGCAGAAGAGATTAAAGAGGTTCACTACGATAAGCTTTCAATCAACCTTACAAACTATGAGCTTAAGGTTGCAGGTGTTCAGGTGGATACACCTCCCAAAGAAATGGAGCTTATTTTCCACCTTGCAAAAAGTCCTAACAGAGTTTTCACAAGAGACCAGCTTCTTGACGAGGTTTGGGGCTATGACTACTACGGTGACAGCAGAACTGTTGACGTTCACGTTAAGCGTCTTCGTGAAAAGCTTGAGGGCGTTTCAGACAAGTGGGAGCTTCGTACCGTTTGGGGCGTAGGCTACAAGTTCGAAACCAAAGACTGATAAATATCAAGGGCAGGAATGACTGTGAATTGTCCCTGCCTGTTTTGAATTACTCTTATATTCACTTTAAGGGTGAGGAGGAAAGAGTGTGAAAAAAAGAAAAAAAGGAACTTTGTTCCGGAGATACTTCAAGGCAACCTCGTCAACGGTTCTCGGAGCCTTCTTGTTCTTCGGTATAACTATGCTTATATTCGTTTCCGGTCAGTGGTGGACAGATAAGGTTGATACCCTTACCGCAAACGCAAGAGATATATCTGTTTCCTATGCACAGCTTTTCAATGACAGAAAAGAAAATTCAACTGATTTTCTGAAAACAACGCTTTATATTATGGGTCAGGCAACAGTTTCGGATTACTTCATATCTGACCTTGACGGTAACGTCGTTCTTTGTCCTGACGGAGATAATGAGGTGTGCGAAAGCCATAAGAGCCTTAAGGTTTCTAAGGCACATATGGAAAGAGCAGTTTCAGGCGGCTTTTCCGACTATGCCACTATGGACGAATTCGGTGAAGGACGTTTCCTTGTAGCCGTCCCTGTGAAAAGCGACAGTGGTGTTGTTGCGGTTGTTTATGCTGTGGAGGATGCTATTACGGGTCTTCTGCCTTACGTTTCAAGCATCATTACGGCTATGATAGCAATTATGCTTTTTGCGCTTGTGCTTGTATTCTTTTCTATTTACAGAATCACCAAGGGCATCACAGCGCCTCTTAGTGAAATGGAAGAGGTAACAAGACATATTGCAAAGGGTGATTTTTCTCACAGAGTGAGCTATAACTCAAAGGACCGTGACCTTGCGCAGTTTGCCGTTTCGCTTAACAAAATGGCTGACGAGCTTGCAATAGAGGAAAAAAGTCGCAGAAGCTTTGTTGCCAATGTTTCACACGAGCTGAAAACACCGATGACCTCTATCGGCGGCTTTATTGACGGTATCCTGGACGGAACAATCCCCCCCGAGGATGAGAAAGAATATCTTGCCCGTGTTTCAAATGAGGTTAAGCGACTTTCAAGAATGGTTGTTTCAATGCTTAATCTTTCAAAAATTGAAGCCGGTGAAATTTCCATAAATAATATCGATTATGATATAGGCAAGCAGATTTTTGAAACCTTGCTTTCCTTTGAAAAGCGTATTGACGACGGCAGAATCAACATAGAGGGCTTTGAGGATATGGGTGCGGTAAGAATTAAGGCTGACCGTGACCTCCTTCAGCAGGTTGTATACAACCTTATTGATAATGCGGTAAAATTCACGCCCGAAAACGGAACAATAAGCTTTTTTGCCGAAAATGACGGTGAGAAAACTACTGTTACAATAAGAAATTCAGGTGCAGGAGTTTCCGAGGAAGAAATTTCCCGTATATTTGAACGCTTCTATAAGGTTGATAAATCACGAAGCTATGACACAAAGGGCGTAGGCCTGGGTCTTTATATTGTAAAGACTATTATAAATATGCACGACGGTGAAATTTATGCCGACAGCAGACTTGGCAGCTATACAGAATTCCGTTTTGTTCTTCCCTATAATGCTGACTGATTTTTTTACAAGGCTTTAAGTTTTGTTTTAATATGATGCATTATTATTTAAAAAACGATGTAACATAAAAGTGGCATTTAAAAACAGTAAAGTAACAAAGGAGATATAATCCATGAACGAAAATGAAAACAAGGAGCTTCTTTTTGACGGAAATGAAGAGCAGACAGAAGCCGACTTTGAGCCTGAAAATAAAAAGCTTCCTGCAAGGGAGGTTTTTGCTCCTGCAGCGTCTGAGGAGGCTTCCGAGGCTGCTGAGAGCGAAGAAATATCCGACGCTGAAGAGGCAACTGAAATTCAGCCCGAGCAGTCTCAGCAGGAGGCAGAGGCTGAAGCAGAGCCTTTTGAGCAGGTGAAGGAGGATGAGTTTAATCCTTATGCTCCCAAGCAGGATGCCGTTAGCAATGACGAGGGTATCAATCCCTCTTACGCTAATAAAGTAAATAACGAGCCTTCTGATATTTTTGCAAGCTATCCTACAAATTACGGCTACAATAATCAGGGCTACAACCAGACCTATAATACACCTACAGAAAAAAGCGGTTCAGGTAAAAAGCTTGTAGTTTCAATAGTGATAATCTGTGTTCTTGTTGCGGCGATTGCTATTCTTTCAAGCTTTTTCGGTGAGGATAATGCACCGGAAATCAGCTCAACAACTGCACCTCATTCAGCTGTTCCTACTGAAACAACAGCACCCACAACAGTTCCCTCGGTGCCTGAAACAACAACTGCACAGCCTCAGGAATCTACAACACTTCAGACAACTGCGCCCACAACTGCACCTGCTGTTACACAACAGCAGCAGATTAACTCAATCTGGGTTGCAGAAAAGGTAAGACCCAGCGTTGTAGGCGTGCTTGCTTATCAGGACGGCGAGCTTGCAGGTGAGGGCTCCGGTGTACTTATGAGTGAGGATGAGGGCAAAAGCTGTACTTATGTTGTAACCTGTGCTCACGTTATAAATGAGCCCGGCTGTGAATTTTCAATTCTTCTTCTTGACGGTGAAAGCTACGAGGCAACAGTAGTTGCCCTTGATGAAAGAACAGATATCGGCGTGCTCAGGGTTGAGGCAACAGGCCTTCCTCTTGCAGAGTTCGGTGATTCTGCATCACTTAAGGTAGGTGAGCCTATTTACGCAATCGGTAACCCCGGCGGCAGTGAATATTTCGGTTCAATCACCAACGGTATTGTCGCTTCAATTGACCGTTCAATTTCTGCAACATACACAATGACATGTATTCAGCACAATGCTGCTATTAACCCCGGTAACTCCGGCGGTGCTCTTGTAAACACTGCAGGTCAGGTCATCGGCATCAACTCTTCAAAAATTGCTAAGACCGATTATGAGGGCATGGGCTTTGCCGTTCCTTCATCAATATTTGCAAGTGTTGTTGATTCTCTTATCAAGTACGGCTATGTTCCCAACAGACCCGAGCTTGGCATCAAGTATGCATCGGTAAGCGATTATCAGCTTTATTCAATCATTGTTTCAATCAAGGGTCTTCCCAAGGGCTCAATCGTTATTGCTGATATTCCCGAGGGCAGTGCGCTTGCTGATTCGGGTGCACAGGTGGGTGACCTTATTATCGCCGTAAACGGTAAGAAGATGGATACCTCCGACGTTTTGCTTGACCTTATTGATACAGGTGCAGTAGGTGATACCCTCACCCTTACCCTTTGCAGAGTAAATGACCGTAATTACGAAACCTCAACCTTTGATGTAACAGTTACCCTTGTTGAGGATAAGGGCTCTGCTACAACAACAACCCGTCAGCAGACTCTTCCCGAGCAGGATAACTACGGAAATTTCGACAGCTTCTTTGATGATTTCTTCGGCTGGTAAAATCAAAAAATACAGGAAGAGGGGCGAGGCCTCTCTTCTTTTTTGTTATAAAAAATTCCCCGCTTGAGTGACTTGCTCAAACGGGGATTAATATTGCAGGGATATTTATTTTGACTTTATCTGCTCGATAATAATATGTCCTATACCTCGCGCACCCTTGATTATGTAATCCTTAAGGTTACCGCCAAAGCCTGTCATAACGGGATTTTTAAGCTTTGCTTCGGTTATGCCGTCTGCCTTTGCCTTGCGGAAGGTGACGTTGTCTTTTTCAAAAATCTGTATTGCTTCGTTTTCACCGCAGGATAAAACTGCGCCGTCAGCAAAGGCAAGTGCTTCGTTAACCTGAGGTGCCCTTTCGTCAAAATCACCCTCAAAGGCGTAAAGGGTGAAAAGTGCCTTTTCACTGCAGCCGTTATAAGAGGGAGCAAGAGGCTTACCCTGTGCGGCAACGAGCGTGTAGGCGTCAAGGACCTCGCCCTTGGCTCGGCTGAAATGGTGTCGCTGCTTGCCGTAATAGGTGCCGAAGAGGTTCATATGTACGGTTTTGTCCTCGTCAAGGCGCATAGGACAGTGTGCCATTGAGCCGAGGAATTGACGGCTGTTTGCAGTAAGCAGGGTGTAATTGCCGTCGGAAAGACCAACAAGACCTGCCGTAAGCTGATGGTTAAAGGAGTCAAGCTTACTGTTTCTTTCATCGCTTTCGGGGAAGCTTTGTGCTCTGAATGAGGAAATATCCTCCATAAAGTTACGCTTGATAACCTTTATGTCACCCTTCATTTCGGGGGTAAGCTGGAAGGGTGCCGTCTCAAGCCAGTTCATATCGTAAAATCTTCCGAGGGAGGAATTTTCAGTAGAAATAGAGGTTGTTTCGGCAGTATAGGGATAGTTTACTGTTGAAAGCACAGTTATACCCGAGGTAAAGGGAGTGGTGATAAAATCAAAGGTAAAGGAGCCTGCGCTTATTTCATCGGGCAGATGAATTTCGCCGCTTGTACGAAGAATGCTGACCTGACCGGAGCCCTTGATTTTTTCCTTATGTGTGTTTGTGAAGCAGTATCTTTTGCCACCGTAGGTAATGAAGCTTTCAAGGAAGCGGTCACCGCTTATTTTTTTACCGCCTAAATAGAAGGAGCAAAGCTTACCCTTGCCGTCAAAAACAAGCTCTGCACCGTTGGCAGCTACCTTTTCGTCAGCAGATTCTGTATTTTCTTCTTCTGCCTTGCTTACTGTTATTTTATAGCAGTCACGAAGCCTTTTGAATTTCAGCATAAGGAAGGCGCCACCCTCCTCGTCGGTGGGAAATGCGGCATAGCTCTCAAGCTCCTTACCCTTTATAAGAAGGCTGTCAGCAGTAAAGCCGTCCTTAAGCTGCACATGAAGACACTGAAGCGTCGAAGAAGAGGTGTTGTGTATTCTTATACCCTTATCCTTTGAAAGGGCAGAAATTTCAGCCTGGAGTATGCTTTCCTTTAATGCATCGGCCTTTTTCTCACGCTGAATATTAAGCACGGGAGTTGCAAGACCGAAGTGCGTTGTAGAAAGAAGAAGCACACGGTCTCTGAAGGATGGGGCAAGACCGTCCTTTTCTGCAGTTACCCTTGCCGTCAAAAACAAGCTCTGCACCGTTGGCAGCTACCTTTTCGTCAGCAGATTCTGTATTTTCTTCTTCTGCCTTGCTTTCTGTTATTTTATAGCAGTCACGAAGCCTTTTGAATTTCAG
>JBGVGP010000158.1:0-2387 GCA_045121735.1 Acutalibacteraceae bacterium | reverse complement strand
CCTTGTAAACATAGGCAGAGGGCATATAATCCTTTGTTGCGGGGGTCTGAGACTCCATTACCTTTGCCTTTTTGTTATATGCAATACCTACAAGAGTGTAGGTACGCTTTTCTGTTTTTTCCGAAAAGCCCTTGCCGTCGGGAATTTTAAGGTTAAGGGTAAGCTCTTCTCCAAGCTGAGTGCTTTCAAGGCCCAGCTGCATAAGAGTTGCCCTTTCTACGGCTATTTCGCCTTCTTTTTCAGGCAGTCTGCCCTCATGAAGGAAGGGATAGTACATCTCAACCGCCTTATCCTCAAGCCATGCAACGGCTGTACCTACATCCTTTGTTTCTTCATCCTTATAGGCAAAGCCTATTGTGTGGCTAAGGGAGTATTCCTCTATAAAGCCGTTCTCTTTCAGCTTTTCAAAGTCAACATCGGTAGCTTTTACATAAATCTCCTCTTGTCTGCCGAAAAGTCTGTCATTTGTTTCCTCGTTAGAGGTCTGCATGCAGGAAAGGAAAAACATTATTCCTGATGAAAACACCATGGCAAGCACGATGCCGATAATGAGAATTGTGTATTGCTTTTTGCGTTGTTTCAGGTTACCCATAGCAAGGGTATTTATGGTAAGCTTGTTTTTCTTCTTCATTACGTCACCCCAATTCTCTGATGTTTTCAACTATGCTGTATTTTGTGATTGTTTTGATTTTGGCTTTAAGATTGATATAGCAGCAAAGAGCAATTATACCAAACACTACAAATGCAGGCCATATAACTACAGGCCAGTATTCAGCCGTTACGATAAGCCCGATTAAAAAGTATGAAACAACATATAAAACCGTTCCTATACCAAAGCCGTAAAGAAGCATATTTGATATTTGTATTACATAGGAAAGCACAAGATCTTTTTCTGATGCACCTACAGCACGCAAGGTGCCTATTGAACGCTTACCCTCACGTATCTGAGCACTTATTGAATTATTGATAAGTGAAACACACACTGCAAGCATAACAAGTATAAGAGAAGCTACCGAAAGTATTGTTATACGGTATTCTTCTTTTCGTGCCTCGTTCAAAGCAAAAGACGAACCTAATCTCTTGCCCGGGAACATTGCTGAAAGCTCGGTTTGCATCTGATCGTCGATTTCAGCGGTACATTCTTCCTTTAACTCCACATCAAAGTGTCTGTAGTCGTATTTTTCTGCAAAAGTGTCAAGACCTTCTACGGTTGTGATAATCTGAAAACTGCCGGAAATGTTTTTCTTTCCTAAAATAGCACCTATCTTTACCTTTTTATCCTCTCTTGTTATCTTACCGTTTACATCTGAGGTGATAAGAGAAAGGGTAAGGGTATCGCCGACCTTGAATGGACTTTCTGCTTCTGCTTTAAGCTTTTGTATAAGAATCTTATCGGTAGGTATCTCAACCTTTGCCTCATCAGAAAGATTCCAGAGTCTCCAAGTGTGACCGCCCTGTGCAGTTTCTTCATAAGCAAAGCCAATCTTTTCGGGAGCATATATAATTACTTCTTCACCCGAATTGAGTTTATCAAGGTTTACTTCACCGTCAATTATGTCTTCACGGTCAATTTTTAAATTGGCTGAGCTTGTTGCTTTGACGGAGGCGTTTATAAGCTCCTCTGTTGTAAAGCCTGCAACCTGCTTTGTGTAAACATAGTTGGGGTTGGGTGCAGCCTGCATGTATTCCTTTATGTTTTCTTTTGTTACTTTCGGCACTTCAACCTCGGGGAAGGAACCACCGCTTGCCTGAAAGGCGTCCTGAGCCTTGTCGTAAGCAACATCCTCTGCGTCAATGAAGCGAGAGCTTCTGTTTATAAAGGATTCATACTCATTGACCTGTAAATATTCGGGAACCTCGCCCTCAATAACAAGGTTTATGTTAAGAAGCTTTACACCGTAAACGCTCTTTACCTGAGGCAAATCAAGTATTTCATATCTTGAATTTTCTGTAAGTCCCAAGCCGTACTCTTTGTAGTTTATAAATTTATTGGCCGAACCTGACTGACTGTGATTGATAATTTCATAATCAGAAGCATAAAAACTGCTTGTATCCGAAAGCGTGGTGTAAAGAAAGGACATTCCGATACAGCAGATAACTATTGAACAGGTGATTATAAGAGTAACGCTTATCTGTCTGCCTTTGGAGAAGGTCAACTTTCTTTTTGCAAGAAGACGGGAAACATTGAATTGCTTCTGACTTTTAATCTTCTTATTCTTCATCTTACGCATCAGCTCAATATCTCTGATTGCCTGCATAGGCGGTAATTTTGAGATGCTCCAAAGAGGAATAAGAGCCGAAAGCATAACACAAAGAACACCGAAAAGTGCACCAAGTAAAAGTATGGTTACATCAGGCTTAAAGATAAATCCGTCACCCATAAGCTT
>JBGVGP010000157.1:0-1747 GCA_045121735.1 Acutalibacteraceae bacterium | reverse complement strand
GGGAATACGTGCAAGGTCAACCATATTAAGCTGCATCACATATTCACCGGGGGTAATATTCTTAATACAAAGCTTTTTAATAAGGTCAAAATACTCCTCATCGGAAAGCTTTTCAATTTCCTCATAGGCCGCTGAAATAATATCATTGATAATTGCATTTCTTACTTCAAGATAGCGGTTACGGGTAATTGTTTCGGCGCCGCTTTTTGCAAGCTGCTTTTTCTTTTCTGACAACGCTTCAGCATCGGTAATAATCTGATGTGACAGCTCATCTGCTTTCATACGGGCGGCTATGAGAATTTCCTTTGCCTTCTCGTTTGATTGGGCTATGATTGCGTCACAGTTAATCTTTGACTGAGCAAGAATTTTTTCTTGAATTTTCTCAAGTCCTGTCATTGCTTCAACTCCTTTGAAAATTGTGTAAAGCCGTCTTATTAAACAGCGATATTGGAAATTGCAATGAGAGAAACAAGGAAGGTAAGAACTGCGTATGTTTCAACAAGGGCGGAAAGAGTCATTGCTCTTGCTGTCTGTGTGGGCTGCTTTGCGATAAGTGAAATACCTGAAGCGGCAACACGGCCCTGATAAATTGCTGAAAGGAAGCCTGTGATTGCAATAGGTAAGGATGCGGCTAAGAATGAGAAGCCCTGTGTTACTGTAAGCTCTGCAAGATTACCGCCGAGAAGACCGATTTTGTTAAAGGTGATAAGAGCAACGATGAAGCCGTAAAGACCCTGTGTACCGGGAAGAATCTGAAGAATAAGCACCTTTGAGAACATTTTAGGCTCCTGTGAAAGAAGACCTGCACCTGCTTCACCAACAAGACCTACGCCCTTTGCTGAGCCTACACCTGAAAGACCTACTGCAAGAGCAGCACCTAATATTGCAATAAAAAGACCTGAATTTAACATAATTATTTATCCTCCTTGATTATAAAGTGTTTTGAATTTATTCTGAACGGGGTAAAAGCCTTACCTTCGCCTTCATAAAACTTTGAAAAGAACTCAACGTACTGAAGTCTGTTTGTGTGTACGTAGGTACCGATAAGATTAATTGCGATATTGATTGTGTGACCGACAATGAATATCAGCACAAACAGAACAATGTTACCGGGCATTGTAGCCATAAGATTAATTGAGCTTGCAATAACGCCCGTAACAAGGCCGAGTGCAAGAAGTCTCGAATATGAGAGAATGTCACCGAGGTAGCCTGACGCTGTATTATACAGAGCGTAAAGACCTGCACCGAATTTGCCGATAATATTCTTTGCACTTCTGCCGGCGGTGAGAACTATAAGCACGGCGCCTGCAAGTAAAAGCTTGTTACCGATGCTCTTGACTGCTTCGGGGATTTCAATAAGAAATGCCGCGCCGAAAACTGCAAAACCGCAGACGAAAATCATTACGGGCAGCGTATCGAATATTGCGCCGACATAATTTTTGGCTTTGATAAGCTTATAAGCGTTGAGCAGCAAACCTGCAAAAAGATGCAGTATACCGAAGCCGAGGCAGTAAACAAGAAGCGTAATACTGTTTGTTACCGGGTCAAGCCACAATGCAAGGCTCGGTGCCTCAGTGAAGCCGAGGAAGGTTGTACATACAACAGGTATCAGGTCACCGAACCAGCCGCCGAAAAGCGCACCGAATATCATTGATGAGATACCGCTGTAAAATGCCATATTTACGGTTTTTTTGAAGCTTCCCCTTGCCTTAAGCTTTTTCTCGGCAAAGATAGCAAAGATAACCAT
>JBGVGP010000156.1:0-3407 GCA_045121735.1 Acutalibacteraceae bacterium | reverse complement strand
CAACCCTTAAGCCGACTGCCTTGTCGTTGAGCTCGTTTTTTATTTTTGTAAGAAAAATTCCGTCAAGTGCCATTATTTCACCTTGTTATCTGCCTATAAATTTCACCGGTGAGGATTGCTTAAGAATAACAAATTCCACCTGTGAGAAATAATTTTCAAGCTTATTTTTAAGTGCCGTCATTGATGGACTTTCGGTTTCAAAGTGACCTGCTTCAATAATGGTAAGACCTGCTTCCTTGGCTGCAAGCATTTCGTGGTGCTTCATTTCGCCTGTAACATAGGCATCGGCACCTGCTTTTATAACCTCGGGCATAAAGTCCATACCTGCGCCGCCGCATACTGCAACCCTTTTTATCTTGTTGCCGCAGTCAACAACTCTGCAGATTGTGTTTAATTTTTCTGCAACAAAGGATGCAAATTCAATTGACGTCTGCACCTTTACGTTACCTATGCGCACCATAGGAACGGGTGTTTCCTCGGTTTCAATACAGTTTACCTCTGTTATGCCAAGCAATTCGCAAAGAGTATCGTTTACGCCGCCTGTAGCGCAATCGTAGGGCGTATGAGCAGAAATAAGACTTACTCCCCTGCTTGCAAGCTCAAAGGCTTTATCGCCCTTTATAAAGCTTTTTTGAGGTGTAAAGATAAGCGGATGATGAGTGATAACAAGGTCAACCTCATTATCAAGGGCCGCTTTAAGAGTTTCATCGGTAAGGTCAAGGCATAAGCCGACCTTTTTCACCTCGCTGTCGGGGTCACCGACAAGAAGTCCGCTGTTATCCCAGGCGCACTGGGTTTCATAGGGAGCAAATGAATTTATATAATCGGAAACAGCTTTTACATTAACCATTTTTTACCTCCGAAAGCTTCTTATTTATATCACCGAGAGTTTTTTCAAGGTCCTCGGTATCCTCAACTCCTGCCGACTTTATTGCAGTAAGCTTCTTTTCAAGAGCTGTGATAATTTTATTTATGTAAAGAAGTGAGTTTTCATCGGTGTTGTTGTAGAGCTCACCGATGTAATAATACCAATTGTCAAAGCTGCGCTTTACACCGTCATACTGTGCAGAAATAACACAGTAGCAGCGTTTACCGTCAGTTGCGGCAGCTTCCTTTAAAATTTTAAAGCCGTTTTCGGCATAGAATCTGCGCAGTACCTCTGCATGGGTCATAGGCTGGGCAACAATATGTATGCTTTCGTCAAATACCCAGTCTGTTCTTTCAAGCAATTCCTTTATTAAAATTCCGCCCATACCGGCAAGAACAATATCTTCACAGTCGCCTTTTTTTATTTCGTCAAGTCCGTCAGAAAGAACAAGCCTTACCTTTTCAAGCTCGCCGCAGTCAATAAGTGTTCTTTTTGCATTGTCAAGAGGGCCCTGACGAAGGTCAGCGGCTATACCCTTTGTTATAATGTTGTTTTGCAGCAGATAGGCAAGAAGATAAGCGTGGTCTGTGCCGATGTCGGCTACGGTCCTGCCCTCTCTTACTAAAGAGGCTACTGCTGAAAGACGGCTGTCAAGCTTTACTTTTCCCATAATTTACCTCAATATTTCAAAAATGAGCCACCCGAAATGAGTGGCCCATTTTCTGTGTTTTACTTATTTTGATGCAAGATATTCGTTGATTCTTGCGATAAGCTCATCAACGTTTACACCGTGAACAGAACAAGCCTCTTCTACTGTTTCACCTCTTGAAGCAGGGCAACCGAGACAGTGCATACCCATTTCGAAAAAGAACATTGCTGTTCCTGCATCGGCGTCAAGAATATCGCCGATTACCATATCTTTTGTAATTTCTTTCATTGTTATAACCAACCTTTAAAATTATTTTGCAAGCTTTTTCTTAAGCTCAACTGCAGCCTTTGCCTTTTGGGCAATATGCTCCGCATCAAGACCGAAAATCTTGAGAAGCTCAACTGCAGGACCTGACTTTCCGAAGGTATCCTCTACACCGAGACGAAGCACGGGAACGGGACACTCTTCGCTGAGTGCTTCGGTAACTGCACCGCCGAGACCGCCGATGATGCTGTGCTCTTCAGCAGTAACGATTGCGCCTGTTTCCTTTGCAGCCTTGATGATGATTTCCTTATCAAGAGGCTTGATTGTATGAATATTGATAACTCTTGCGTCTATGCCGTCCTTTGCAAGTGCGTCAGCAGCCATAAGAGCCTCGTTAACCATAAGACCTGTTGCAACGATAGTAACGTCGCTGCCGCCTCTTAAAAGAACACCCTTACCAAGCTCAAACTTGTAGTCCTCAGCATTTACACGGGGCACTGCAAGTCTGCCGAAGCGAAGGTAAACGGGACCCTCGTGCTCAACAGCGGCAAAAACTGCCTGCTTTGCTTCAACGTCGTCAGCAGGGTTGATAATTACCATATTGGGGATGCTTCTCATAAGAGCAATATCCTCACAGCACTGATGTGAAGCGCCGTCTTCACCAACTGAAATACCTGCGTGTGTTGCGCCGATTTTAACGTTGAGCTTAGGATAAGCAACGGAGTTTCTTACCTGCTCAAAGGCTCTGCCTGCGGCAAACATTGCAAATGATGAAGCGAATACTGTATAGCCTGTTGTTGCAAGACCTGCAGCAACACCTACCATGTTACCCTCTGCGATACCGCAGTCTATAAACTTTTCGGGGAATTCTTTTTTGAAAGTAATAGTTTTGGTTGCCTTTGCAAGGTCAGCGTCAAGAACGAGAATGTCGTCTCTGTTACCAAGCTCCTTTAAAGCGGCACCGTAAGCGTCTCTGGTTGCACATTTAATTACATCAGCCATAATTACACCTCCAACTCTTTGAGGGCAGCGTCAAGCTCTGCCATTGCCTGTTCGTACTGTTCAGCATTGGGTGCTGAGCCGTGCCAGTCACACTTGTCTTCCATAAAGGAAACGCCCTTGCCCTTAACTGTTTTAGCAACAATACAAGTGGGCTTACCCTTACATTCGTCAGCCTTGTTGAAGGCTTCCTCAATCTGGTCGAAGCAATGACCGTTGATTTCGATTACGTTCCAGTTGAATGCTTCAAACTTTTCCTTGATAGGATAAGGTGAGTTAACCTCGTCAAGTGAGCCGTCAATCTGAAGATTGTTGTAGTCAACGATAGCTACAAGGTTGTCAAGCTTTCTGTTGCCTGCAAACATTGCAGCCTCCCATACCTGACCTTCTTCGATTTCACCGTCGCCGAGAGGACAGTATACCTTGAAATCCTTACCCTTAAGCTTTGCGCCGAGTGCCATACCGCAGGCAACGGAAATACCCTGACCGAGTGAGCCTGTGCTCATATCAACGCCGGGAGTGTATCTCATGCTGGGGTGACCCTGAAGAATTGAGTCGGGCTTACGCAGAGTCTTGATAAGCTCTGTGGGGAAAAAGCCCTTAAGTGCAAGTGCAGCGTAAAGAGCA
>JBGVGP010000155.1:0-3150 GCA_045121735.1 Acutalibacteraceae bacterium | reverse complement strand
GAAAAGGAAGAGGCTGTTCTCACACAGCTCGGTCTCGTAAGAAGCGGCAGCTATTACACAATGGAGGAATAATTTTTTAATGGAATACTATAAAAAATTATTCAAAAGCTTTGAATATGCCTTCAAGGGTGTTTATAACACAATTAAAACAGAACGTAATATGCGTATACATATTACCTGCCTTATTTATATGTTCTCTATTCTCGGTTTTACCGATTGGTTTACACTCGACAGAGCTGACTGGGCTATTCTTACCGTTGCTTCGGGTACCGTTATTGCCTGCGAGGTTATAAATACGGCAATTGAAAACGCCGTAAATCTTGCAACACAGGAGTATAACAAATTTGCAGAAGCAGCAAAGGATGCGGCGGCAGGTGCAGTGCTTGTAAGTGCAATTTTTGCAGTAATTACAGGCATCATAATTATGTTTCAGCCAAAAGCCTTTGAGCTTATGTTTGCATATTTCAAGGAAAATCCCCTTCATTTAGCATTAACTGCCTTGAGCATCATTCCGGCAACCTTATTTATATTTCTCCCGAAAAGGAAAAAGCAATGAACGAATTCTATCAGCGCACCCAGGCGCTTATCGGCGAAGAGTCCCTTGAAAAAATTAAAAAATCCCACGTTGCCGTTTTCGGTGTGGGCGGCGTAGGCGGCTTTGTTGTTGAAGCGCTCGCAAGAGCAGGTGTCGGAAAACTTACACTTGTTGATAATGACACTGTTAAAGAAAGCAACATCAACCGTCAGATAATTGCTCTTAATTCAACTGTCGGTCTTTTGAAAACAGAGGCCTTTAAAGCAAGAATCAAGGATATAAACCCTGACGCTATTGTTGAAACAAAAGAAATCTTTTATCTGCCCGAAACAAAGGACGAAATTGATTTTTCAGCCTTTGACTATGTTGTTGATGCAATTGATACGGTTTCGGGTAAAATTACAATAATTGAAAGGTGTAAAGAGCAAGGCGTACCTGTAATTTCTTCAATGGGCACAGGCAATAAGCTTGACCCTACGGCATTTAAAATTGCCGATATAAGCAAAACAAGCGTATGTCCCCTTGCCCGTGTTATGCGCTACGAATTAAAAAAACGAGGCATCACAAAGGTCAAGGTTCTCTATTCAACAGAAGAGCCTGTAAAACGAGGTGACCGTGTTCCTGCCAGTATTTCATTTGTTCCTTCAGCTGCAGGGCTTATCATTGCAGGCGAGGTTATAAAAGACATTATAAAAAAATAAAAGAGGGGTTAATCCCCTCTTAATTATTTTCATCCTGATAACGCTTACTCTGTTCAACTGCAAGCTCGTCGCAACGCTCATTTTCGGGATGTCCTGCATGACCCTTAATCCACTCAATTTTCACCTCGTGCTTATCAATAAGCGAGAGAAGTTCATCCCAAAGCTCGGGATTAAGTGCAGGCTTTTTATCCTTTTTGCGCCAGTTGTTAGCCTTCCAGGACTTTGCCCAACCGAGTGTAATACCGTTTGAAACGTACTGTGAGTCAGTTATAATTGTAACACTGCAGGGCTCCTTGAGCGCCTTTAAGCCTTCAATTACGGCAGTAAGCTCCATACGGTTATTTGTGGTATGAGCCTCACCGCCTGAAAGCTCCTTTCTTCTGCCCTGATAATCAAGTATTGTTCCCCAACCGCCTGCACCGGGATTACCCGAACAAGCGCCGTCTGTATATATAGTAACCTGTTTCATAAATTATACCTCTCTTAATTCAAGCTATTTTATCATATTTTAACTCTTTGTGCAACATTAAATTTTGTATTGAAAAAAATAAATTTATGTGATAGAATTACTTTAACAATAAAGACAGGTGAAAAAAATGAAGCAGAAAATTATAGACGAAAAGAAATATCCTAAAAAGTGTGCCAACTGTTTTTATGGCCGTACTCCCCATGACAACGCCTGCGTGCTTTGTGAGAAAAAGGGTGTTGTAGACCCCGAAAGCAAGTGCCGCCACTACAAGTATGACCCCCTTAAAAGAGTCCCGTTAAAGCCGATGGCCGCTATGGAATTCAAGGCAGAGGATTTTGAGTTGTAAAAATTAAAACAGGAATATGCTGTGGCATACTCCTGTTTTTTTATTTGTATCTGCATTTTAAAGGCTGTCTGTACAAAAGTCCTTTGAAGGCTTTTTTATCAAAAGGTATAAGCGGATAAAGATATGTGTATCCGTTGATGGTTTTTGTTGTAGCGATTACTGCAAAAACAACTGCCGCCCCTATCACAAGACCCCATATTTTGAAAAAGGCACACATTATAAGCATAAATGTGCGTGAGATTTTTATTGCGTACCCAAGCTCGTAGCTCGGCTGTGTAAAGTTTGCAATAGCAACAAAAGCCATAAATAAAACAACCTCTGAAACAAACCAACCCGATTTAACTGCAAATTCACCGAGCACCAATGCACCGACAACACTGAAAGAGTTGCTTAAAGCATTGGGTGTATTTAGCGATGCAAGGCGCAAGGTATCAATAACAAACTCAACTATAAGCAGCTGAACAATAATCGGTACGGTGTTAGGCTCTTCAATAAGCATAAATCTGAAATGACCCGGCAGATTTTCGTGATACTGTGTATATAGATACCAGACAGGTACAAGAAACAGCGTAAGAAAAAACACAACTGCCCGTATATATCTTAAAAACGTACCGATAAAGGGTGAAAAATAAAAATCATTGATATCCTGCACAAAATCAAAAATACCCGTGGGCAAAATAATCGCCGTGGGAGAGCCGTCTGTAAGAAGAATGATATTGCCGTCATTTATGCAGGCAGCAGCCGCATCGGGTCTTTCAGTATATCTGAATTTAGGAAAGGGATTAAAGGGTTGCTCGGGAACAAGACATTCCTTTATGCTTTCGTGGCTCATCGCAAGGCTGTCAACCTCAATTGAATTAAGCTTATCTGTAACAGTTTTAAGAAGCTTTTTATCAACCTTATCCTCAAGGTAAGAGAGAACAATATCCGTTTTTGAGCTTTTGCCCACCTGAAAGCATTTCATTGTAAGCCTTGGATTTCTTATTTTTCTTCTGATAAGTGCCGTATTGAAAATTATTGTTTCAACGAAGCCCTCGTGTGAGCCTCTTAAAACCTTATCCGATTCGGGCTCCTGAACATCTCTTGCAGGGTAAGTTCG
>JBGVGP010000154.1:0-2803 GCA_045121735.1 Acutalibacteraceae bacterium | reverse complement strand
TTATAACGGGTTTCATTGGAGAGATTATAAAACTCGATATTTATTACCTACCGATAAATGGCGTACTCAAATATTAGATACTGCCATTCACTCTGAGCACGAAACAATATATTATAACTTTACTGAAGATGAGAAAGTATGGCCGCTTCCAACCATATCTGTATATGTTCCTACAAATGAAGATTACATACAAGAAGTTACTGTAAATTTTGACTGGCACAGTTATACAGAGAATATGTACACGCTTTATGAAGAAATGTGCTTATATACATGAGTTCGTATGAAGAAATGTGGAAAGCGTTTTGAAAAAACTAAATCAACCCACACATATTTTACTTGATACATCTTGCGGATTAAGAGAGGACTCTATTGTAATGCTCGAACAGATCCGAAGAGGAATATAAGGAGCAAAAAGAGAAAGTTGAAAAAGCTCTATTAGAACTCACGGAAGAATATGAGCGTATGCTTGCAACTGAAGATGCAATACAAAATCCTGATATATGTTGGGACGAAATACAATCTTCGCTTAATGCTATGATAGATTTTTCCAATCCGCAAATTGACCGACACATCATTCGTAAGTTTGTTTCTAAAATCGTGCCTAATGGTAGAAATCATTTCCGTTGGTATATGAATTTGGATGGAAAAGATACTACCACAATAGATATGGTAACAGAGGGCAGAAAAAGCAATGCAGTCATCAGCTTCAATGATGACGAGGAGGATAAACCTCCTCTACATATCGGGGATGTAATCGGTTTGACTGAATTACAACAATTTTTCCCGAACCTATTGAAAAACGAAAATCAAAATGGTATAATCTCAAACGTTGCTAAGTGTGGTAAAAAGTCATCCCTTGATGCTATACTGCACAGGCAGCTATTGCTAACAAGTAAGTTAATCGCTTTCAAAGAACGGTAAGGTTGAAACAAAGTGCTCAGTCTGCGGAACCGTAAGCAAAACAACAACCGTTTACTACCCGAAGACAATCAAGCTTGAATACACAAGCACTATCTATAACGGTAAAACAAAAACACCTTCAGTAACCGTTAAGGATTCAAAGGGTAATAAAATCAGCAAGGATTATTACACCGTTAAGTATGCAAGCGGAAGAAAGTCAACAGGCAAGTACACAGTAACAATTACCTTCAAGGGTAAGTATACAGGTACAAAGAAGTTAAGCTTCAACATCCTTCCCTCAAAGACAAGTAAGATTACACCTACCTGCAGCACAACCGAAATCAAGGCCTCATGGAAGAAGGTAACAGGTGCAAGTGGTTACAAGGTAGAGCTTCTTAACTCAAAGGGTAAGGTTGTAAAGAGCGTAACAACTACAAAGACCTCATACACCTTCAAAAAGCTTTCAAAGGTTACAACCTATAAAATCAGAGTAACTGCCTATAAGACAATCGACAAAAAGGCAGCATACTCGGGCATATCAACAACAATTACAACCTCAACAGCCCCTGCAAAGGTAAGCCTTTCCAAGGTAACTGCAGGCTCAAAGAGTGCAACACCTGCCTGGAAGACAGTAAGTGGTGCATCAGGCTATCAGGTACAGTATTCAACCTCAAGTAAGTTTAAGAGTGCAAAAACTGCAACTGTAAGCAAGGGCTCAAGCAAGAAGACTACAATCAAAAAGCTTACAAAGGGTAAGAAATACTACTTCAAGGTTAGAGCCTACAAGACCGTTGACGGTAAGAAGGTTTACGGTGCATGGAGTGCTGTTAAGAGCGTTAAGGTTAAGTAAGCGAACATAGTAATAAACCGCCGGGGAGAAATCCTCGGCGGTGTTATGTGTATATATAGAAAATCACAAAGCTCCTTGGCGGGGACTTTTTGCGAATGTCAGGTTGAGAATGTTGTCATAATATGATATAATACCTGAAACTTGCAAAGAAAAGGGGAAACTGTTTTGCTCATCATTTCACAGATTATCGGCATTGTCGCAGTAGCGCTTTACCTTTTGAGCTATCAGCTGAAAAAACGCAGACAGATAGTCTGGGCTACCTGCATTTCAAATGCCCTGTATGTTCTGCAGTATATTCTTTTAGGCGCTTTTTCCGGTGCGGTGCTTGATTTTTTGTCAACGGTATCATCCTTTCTTGCCGCAAAGAAAAATGAAGCTCCCTTCAGACGTTATGCATGGTGGCTTGCTTTTTCAAATCTGCTTATTATTGCCGTAGCGGGAGCTGCTACAGCTGTGCTTCAGCGTGATTGGATTGAGCTTATTCCTGTTGCAGGTGCGCTTTTACAGACGGGAGGTCTCTGGTGCGATAACGAGCAGACTATACGTAAATTCGGCCTTGCAGGTGCTCCCTTCTGGCTTGTGCATAATTATATTTCACAGTCATATGCCGCCGCTTTAGGCTCGGTGATAGCAATTGTGTCCGTTATTATTGCAATGGTAAGGTACAGAAAAAGAGAGGCGTAAAAGCATATTGAATTTTTGAGGATTATATGTTATAATCGTTCCATCAACAGAGCTTTTGGTGTTTCTATATCAAACACCAAGGGCTCTTTTTTTGAGGTGAAGATTTATGAAAAAGAAGGTTTTTTATACTGAGCTAAGCTATGTGCTGGGGCTTGTTATTATGGCTTTTGCTGCCGCTTTTACTGAAAAGGCAGACTTCGGTATGTCTATGGTGGTTGCACCGGCTTATATACTGCATCTTAAGGTGTCACAGCTTCTGCCCTGGTTCAGCTTCGGTGTTGCCGAGTATGTGCTTCAGGGAGTGCTGGTTGTTCTTACGGTGATAATTATGCGTAGGTTTAAGCTTTCTTATCTGTTTTCCTTTGTAAC